>JANPOX010000722.1:0-10722 GCA_031428235.1 Bacteroidia bacterium
AGCATGCGGAAATGACTTTGAATCTGGATCATTTTGGTTTAGAAAAAGTAAAAGAAAGAATTTTAGAACACCTTGCTGTATTAAAATTAAAAGGGGATTTAAAAGCCCCAATCCTTTGTTTATATGGGCCTCCAGGTGTTGGAAAAACATCATTAGGAAAAAGTATTGCAAAGGCACTGAACAGAAAATACATTCGTATGAGCCTTGGTGGATTAAAGGATGAAAGCGAAATTCGTGGTCATCGTAAAACATACATTGGAGCAATGCCGGGACGAATTTTACAAAACTTGAAAAAAGTTCAGTCTTCAAATCCAGTTTTCATATTAGATGAAATTGATAAAGTAGGAAATGATTATCATGGTGATCCCTCTTCCGCATTATTAGAAGTATTAGATCCTGAGCAAAACTCAACCTTTTATGATAACTTTTTGGAAAACGATTATGATCTGAGCAAAATATTATTTGTAGCTACCTGCAATAACCTTGCAACAATTCAACCGGCCTTGCGCGACCGTATGGAAATTATTGATGTAAGCGGTTATACTGTAGAAGAGAAAATTGAAATTGCGAAACAACATCTTTTACCAAAACAAATTGAAGAGAATGGTTTAAAAAAATCACAACTCAAATTAACTGATAAGCAATTAGAATTTGTAGTAGAGAATTATACTGCCGAAAGTGGTGTTCGTAATCTGGAAAAACGAATTTCTAAAATTGCACGTTTTGTAGCCGTACATGTCGTAAAAAAAATAGACATTCCAAAAATGAATGAAGAAACACTTTCAAAAATTTTAGGGCCTTCTCATGAAAAATCCAAATACCAGGGCAATGATGTACCGGGTGTTGTTACTGGCTTAGCATGGACACAAGTTGGTGGTGATATTTTATACATTGAAACAAGTTTATCAAAAGGCAAAGGGGCAAAATTAACCCTTACCGGTAATTTAGGAGATGTAATGAAAGAAAGCGCAACACTCGCTCTTGAATTTATTAAAGCACATAATGAAGAGTTTAATATTGATTCTGAATTATTTGAGAATTTCAATATCCATATCCATGTTCCGGAAGGAGCCACGCCTAAAGACGGTCCGAGTGCCGGTATTGCCATGTTAACATCATTGGTATCTGCGTTAACCAAACGAAAAGTAAAAAAACATTTAGCAATGACCGGTGAAATTACACTTCGCGGTAAAGTATTACCTGTTGGCGGAATCAAAGAAAAGATTTTGGCAGCTAAACGCGCAGGCATTAAAGAAATTATTTTGTGCGCGGATAATAAAAAAGACGTAGACGATATTAAAGCAGATTACTTAAAAGGATTAACTTTTAATTACATTAGTCAGATGAAAGAGGTCTTACAATTAGCTTTACTTAAATAATAAGTAAAAAAAACATAAAAAAATCCCTTCAGCAATTTGTTGAAGGGATTTTTTATTTTTAATAAAAATTAAATTACCATCCTAATACCCATGAAAATATCAATGGTGCGACAATCGTAGCATCACTTTCAACAATAAATTTTGGAGTATGAATATCAAGTTTTCCCCATGTGATTTTTTCGTTCGGTACAGCGCCGGAATAAGAACCATATGAAGTTGTTGAATCAGAAATTTGGCAGAAGTAGCTCCAAAAAGGAACATCGTGCATCTCCATATCCTGGTACAACATTGGAACAACACAAATAGGAAAATCACCAGCAATACCGCCACCAATCTGAAAAAAGCCAACGCCTTTGCCACCACTGTTCTTTGGATACCAATCAGCTAACCATGTCATATATTCAATACCACTTTTCATGGTGCTTGCTTTTATTTCCCCTTTGATCACATAGGATGCAAAAATATTACCCATCGTACTATCTTCCCAACCCGGAACAACTATAGGCAAATTACGCTCTGCAGCAGCCAGCATCCAGCTATCTTTTGGATCAATTTCATAATATTGCTTTAACTCTCCACTGTTCAGAATTTTATACATGTATTCATGTGGAAAATAACGTTCTCCTGCTGTATCAGCATCTTTCCATATCTTATAAATATGTTTTTGTAAACGACGGAATGCTTCTTCCTCAGGGATACAAGTATCTGTAACACGGTTATAATGGTTCTCTAAAAGATCCCATTCATCATGCGGTGACAAATCACGGTAATTTGGTACACGCTTATAATGACTATGCGCTACTAAATTCATGATGTCCTCTTCAAGATTGGCACCGGTACATGAAATAATATCAATTTTCCCCTGGCGAATCATTTCTGCCAAAGATTTCCCTAGCTCGGCTGTACTCATTGCTCCGGCTAAAGTCACCATCATTTTACCACCTTCGGTTAAATGTGTTTCATATCCTTTTGCGGCATCAACAAGTGCTGCGGCATTAAAATGTTTATAATGTGTTTCAATAAATTTAGAAATGGGTCCTTTGTTTGCTGCTGATGACATAGTAGTTTTTTTGTGAGGCAAATTTAGTATTTATAAACTAATAAAATATAATAGAACAAAAGTATTTATGACCTGTTTAAACTATACAAATAAAAAACCCCGCTTTTTTAAAGCAGGGTTTTAATTGAGGTGTAATAAGATTGTTATTTTTTAATATTAAATTCGTAGTAGTCAGTAGTATTGCCTGGATTATCAACAATACCAGAGATCCTTATTACCGCATATTTTGAAGAAGTTACACTTCCCAGTTTAGTAATGATAATATCATTTACCTGAAGACCATTCAAAAGATCAGATTTTACACCGGAATTATATGAATTTATGGCCGTGGAATCTGTGGCATTTGCATAATCAAAAGCAGTAGATCCTGCGGCATACAAAACAAATTTACCACCAGCAGGAGATTTCCAGTTAGCAGATAAGTTATCACTGGTGGAACGATCCTGAATATCTCTCGAGGCAGTATCTGCTGTTAAAGAATATTCAGAGGAATTTAATTCCAGGTTATATGCATCTGCGTTTATAGAAAAAGCGGAATACATTCTATGACCTGTTGTTTCAGTCAATAACTTTGCCTGGCTCACCGGTGGAGCAGTAATGTATAATCTCGTGAAATTTTCATTAGAAATTCCGCTTTGGGTCTCTGCTCTGAAAATAAACAAAATTGATTTTCCGGCTAGGTTGGAAGGTATTCTATAGTAATAAGTAAAAGAAGTAGATTTTGTTGAAATAGCCGTATCTAATAATATTACCGGGGTTTCATTATCAGGTTGTCCTTTAATAACAACTTTACTTAAAGCAACATCAGAACTAACGCTGATATTAAAAATTACAAGGTCGCCAACATTTCCATTTAAGTGAAGCGAACCAGGTGAAACAGTAATAATAGGCTTAGTATCTTTATCTTTTTTACAACTAATAATGATGGAGGAAATAACTACTGCACAGATTGCAAAAATAAACAATTTAATTTTTTTCATTTTAATACCTTAATTTTTCACATAAATTTAAAAAAAAGACCCGCATCAAAATGGACGCAGGTCTTTTTTTATTAACAAAGTAATTAGCTTATTTTGTTTTGATTTTAAAAGCTTTCGCTCTTACATTCAGAGTTACTTTTTTACCTAAAAAAGCTCTGTTTGTAGTACTTTCAGTTGAAAGAGGTAAAACGAAATCAGCATCCGGTTTTTGACCTAAAGCATCATACAACGCGTTGTTATATGCTCTGTCAAAAGACTGGGTATTAAGTAAACTTCCACCAGTACTTGCAGTATGATATCTTCTTCCACCGTAAGGTAAACCAAACATATAATACTGTGTGGCTGTACCGTTCACTTCGCCTACATACTCCAAATCTGAACTTACAAAGTTCACTCTAGCGTCTAGTGTTGAGCCGGCAATTGTTTTGTTACGCATCGTACAAGAACTAGCCAACAGGATTGCAAAAGTGCTTAAAATTAATATTTTTTTCATATGTGTTCTTTTTAATTATTATTACTAAACTTATGACTATTTTCTTGCGAAATAGATATGAAGAACAACTCTTACATCCTGGTTAGAATCAGCATTAAATTCTCTTCTTTTTAATTTAGAGTATTTTGCTGTAGGTGAACCAACTGCATTTGTTGATGACTCTTCTTTGTAAGTTACATCATAACTTGTAGAAGATGCGGCAATTGTTCTTTCTTCTTTAACTTTAGTAACGCCACCAAAAGTCCATTTAGCATTCCATCCGTACTCTAAACCTAAAGACATTGGTAAATGACCTAAAAATACATTAAAACCAGAAACTAAACCAATACCAACGTTAGTCGTATTAGTTTTTCTAGAGATGTTATTTTTATCACCATTTAGGTATGTATAATTCTTAACAGATCTATCGCTACCTAAGCCTAAATATAAATCAGCTCCAATGTAAGCATCAAAAATATTACTAGCTAAAAAGTGTTTCTCAACACCCGGTACAATCTCCCACATTCTATCTACAGTCTTAAATTTTATGTCTGTATAATTAGAAGAAGGAATGTAAAGTGCAGAAGAGTCAGCAGCTGTACCTTTAACTAATAAATTTTTGTTTTTTAAACGCACACCCATACGGATAACCATGTCATCCGTTTTGTAGTATTTGTAAGTTAAAATGTTTCCTGATTGTAAAGCGTTACCAGAAAATAATTTTGCGGTCATTCCAGAATCAGATGCGATAGAAGTACCTAATACGAATGCCATATCACCAGCTTTTGGTCTAGCACCGTACTTAATAACTGTCTCATCATTTTCTCTTGTTGAAAGCTGTGCAAAAGCAGAGGTTACACCAAATGCTAAAGCTACTAGAGCGATTGATTTTTTCATAATTGTTTGGTTTTGTTTGTTTGTTTGTTTTTTGATTGATTTGATTTACAAATTTGTTTAATTTATAGGGGTTGAAATTAAAAATATTTTACGGTTATAAACAATAAATTGTTAACACTATTAACAATTGGTTTTCTATTCTTTATTTTGAAGCATAGGTACGAACTTAAATTTTCCGAAGGCCTGTTTAACAAATTCGGTGGCAGTTTTTTTAACAATTACATTCATAACCTGCTCTTCTCCTTCTCCTAATGGAATTACTAAAATACCTCCAATGGTTAATTGCGCCAGGAGGTCTTGCGGTATGTATGGAGCCGCTGCCGTTACTATAATTTTATCAAATGGCGCAAATTGCGGAAGGCCTTTATAACCATCTCCGTACACTAACTTTGCTCCTTTATAACCGATCAATGGTAGAAAAATTTTTGTCTTATCAAATAATTCTTTCTGGCGTTCAATGGAAAATACTTTTGCACCCATTTCTAAAAGTACTGCTGTTTGATAGCCACAGCCAGTTCCGATCTCTAAAATTTTATCACCCTTTACTATATTTAATTTTTCTGTTTGAAAAGCTACTGTAAATGGATGTGAAATTGTTTGCCCTGCTCCTATCTTTAAAGCCTTATCTGAATACGCGTGGTCAAGCAATGCAGGACGCTCGGTAGATTGGTCAAAAAACAAATGTCGCGGAATCTTTAATATCGCATTTAAAACAGACTGATTTACTATTCCTTTTTCTTTCAACTGTTCAACCAACCGCTTACGTTTCCCCTGGTACAAATAATCGTCTTCTTTATTAATATGAATCTGCATAGTTCAAAATTAATTATAATAAACAATGCTGTTTTAATATTAAAAAATCATTTCTAACAATTAGTTTTTAATAGATCATACATTTGCGTATATTATGAATATAGGTATTGTTGGATTAGGTCACCTCGGAAAAATTCACCTGAAATTAGCAGGCGAAATCCCCGATTTTAATGTTAGTGCTGTTTACGATATTGATAAACAAGTTATTTCTAATTTATCATATCACAACAATGTGAAAGTATGCGAAAATTATGAGGAGCTTTTATCACTATGTGAAAGTGTATTAATTATTACCCCTACCCCAACTCATTATGAACTAGCTTGTATTGCTATAAAAAAAGGTAAACATGTGTTTATAGAAAAGCCTGCAACAGATAACCCTGAGGATACTAAAAAATTAATTGGATTAGCAAAAGAAGCAGCAGTAATTGTTCAGGTTGGGCATGTTGAAAGATTTAATCCGGCCTATACAGCGGCAAAAGAATTTATTAAACAACCTTTATTTATAGATATACAGCGCCTGGCTCAGTATAATCCAAGAGGCACTGATGTTTCGGTAGTATTGGATCTGATGATTCATGATATTGATTTATTATTAAACACTGTGAAAAGCAAAATCCGAAAAATTTCGGCATCGGGCGCAGTGATGATTAGTAAAAGCACTGATTTTGCTAATGCGAGAATAGAATTTGAAGATGGATGCATTGCCAACTTAACTGCCAATAGAATTGCCCAGCATAATATCAGGAAAATGTCTGTGATCCAGGAAAAGACTTTTATCGAAATAGACCTCCTAAATAAATCATCTGTTATTAATAAAATACAACCCTTTTCTGCAAACGGAGCTCATACAGGAATAATTTTAGATACATTTTCAGGTCATCAAAAGTTTGAAATGACTCAAAACCAGCCAATTATCCATCCTGTAAATGCCATTAAAAAAGAATTGGAATCTTTTTACCAAAGTATCATTCATGGTGCTCCACTGGCTGTATCACTTGTAGATGCTGAAAAAGCCCTTCAGGTAGTTAAGGAAATAGAAAGTCAGATTTTACCGGTAAAACACAATTAAAAATAGTATTTAAAAAACAGATATTTTTACTGTTTGGTACAATAAGTAATTTATCTTTGCGTTTTACTCCTTATATGTATAGATATTTACAGTACTTCTTATGTTTTTGGCTCTTGTTCCCATTTTTTTCCTGTAATAAGGATAAATTTAAAGCTCCTCAGGCAGCATATCTGATCATAGATCCAGTTAGTTTAAAAACAACTAGCAACCAGGGCGCTAACAGTCAAAAAATAACTGATATCTGGTATTATGTTGATGGGCAATTTAAAGGCGTGTTTCCAGTAGGAAAAGTTATGCCAGTAGTAGCTTCTAATAATACAGAGATCATTTTATACGCAGGCATCAAGAATAATGGTATTTCTGCCACCAGGGTTCCTTATCCTTTTTATAGCTCTATCACTTTAAATAAAGACATTGAACCTGGAAAAACCTATACAGTTTCTGCAGAGTTTCAATATAATCCAGGTGCTTTTTTCTATTACCATGATGAATTTGATTCAACAACAGGAGGAGGTAGTTATTTTTCATCTGACGGGGATTCTTCATATGTTATTACTTTTGATCCTAACAGGACATATGGAGGAGCAGGAGGTTCAGTTTTTATGTCAATGAGTGACGCCAAACCAACAGCAAGAATGATTCAAAACACTGCTTACTACCTCCCATCGGGTGGATCTACTATTTACCTTGAATTAAATTACAAGTGCAATCAGCCTTTTACGGTTGGGGTAATCGGTGGTGGTTTTGATGAAAGACCAGCTATTACAGTAAATACTTCAGATGAATGGAACAAGATTTATGTTCAGTTAACGTCAGTAGTTAGCACATCTCCGGTATATGCAAGTTATAAAGTGTTTATACATGCCCTCAAAAGACCAGAAGTAGTGTCACCACAAATTTATATAGATAACGTTAAACTAATTTATCAGTAGGTGAATAAGGGGCTCCAAACATTCAAATATGTTTTTACTGATTATTTATCGGCTAGTCTTGCCTGGAGCTTGTTTTACCTATATCGTAAATTTTATATTGAGCCTGATAAGTTTGGAATTTTACCTGAAAAAATTTTTGACCGGCAATATATTTTAGGGATCATCATTTTACCATTGGGATGGCTCCTCGCCTATTACTTAACCGGGTTTTATAAAAACATTTACCGTAAATCGCGAATCAATGAACTCATGCAAACCTTTGCTACTTCCATAATCGGGGTAACTTTTATTTTCTTTTTTATATTGCTGGATGATTTTGTATCCAGTTATAAAGCCTATTATAAAGTATACAGTGTATTATTTGCTCTTCATTTTTTTATTACTGCTGTTTTCAGGTTTATTTTTTCAACTATTACCAACTATAAAATCAGCAAGGGAGAAATTGGTTTTAATACCATCATAATCGGTAGTAACCAAAGGGCTTTAAAAATTTATGAAGAAATCACTTCAAGTCATAAATCTTCCGGTAATAAATTTATTGGTTTTATACACCTTGATGAAAAAAACGGTTTCTCTGAACAACTAAAACAAAAGCTTACTCACCTAGGAGAATATAAAGACCTAAAAGAAATTGTTCAGGCAAACCATATCGAAGAAATCATCATTGCTATTGAATCGTGGGAACACGGCTATCTTGAAAAGATCCTTAATGAATTAAATGATTTTGAAACAATCATTAAAATTATACCTGACATGTATGATATTTTATCCGGACAGGTAAAAATGAATTCTATTTCAGATACTGCTTTGATCGTTATTAATAAACAGGTTATGCCCAACTGGCAACAATCTGTAAAACGATTCCTAGACGTAAGCGCTTCAGTTTTTGTACTTGTTGTTTTTAGTTGGGTTTATGTCATTTTAATATTGGTTGTGAAATTTGGCTCAAAGGGGCCTGTCTTTTTTAAACAGGAAAGAATTGGTCGTGGTGGAAAACCATTTAATATCATAAAATACAGGACAATGTTTACTGATGCAGAAAAATTGGGCCCTTCCTTATCTAAAACCAATGATCCACGAATTACAAAAGTAGGCAGGTTTTTAAGAAAGGTAAGACTGGATGAAATTCCACAGTTTTATAATGTAATTAAAGGTGATATGAGTCTCGTTGGCCCAAGGCCTGAGCGGAAATTCTTTATCGACCAAATTGTTGTTCATGCGCCACATTATGTGCACCTGCATAGGGTAAGGCCAGGCATTACCGGTTATGGCCAGGTAAAATATGGCTATGCTGAGAACATTGAACAAATGGTTTCCCGTGTAAAATTTGATTTACTTTATATTGAAAATATGAGCCTCATTATTGATTTTAAGATTTTGATCCATACCATACTTATTGTAGTTCAGGGAAGAGGTCAGTAAATTTTTACTGCATCTGATTTTCAAAAAGAAATTATATTCCTAATTGCAATTCGTATATTCGTAACGCATTTATAATAAGAGACAGATATGAAGATTTTAATTACCGGAGGCGCAGGTTTCATTGGATCACACGTAGTAAGATTATTTGTAAATAAATACCCCAACTATACCATTGTTAACCTCGATAAATTAACCTATGCCGGTAATCTGGCTAATTTAAAGGATATTGAAAGCAAACCAAATTACTCCTTTGTTAAAGGGGATATTGTGAATGCAGATTTCATCACCAACCTTTTTAAAGAACATGAGTTTAATGCAGTCATTCATTTAGCTGCTGAAAGCCATGTAGACAGAAGTATAACCAATCCTTTGGAATTTGTTTACACCAATGTTATCGGCACCGTTAATTTATTGAATGCTTCCAAAGAATTACACAAAGCTGACACGACAAAATTTACTAAATTTTACCACGTTTCAACTGATGAAGTTTATGGTTCTTTAGGTGATACGGGTTTATTTACTGAATCCACTGCATACGATCCACATAGTCCGTACTCTGCTTCTAAAGCCAGTTCAGATCATTTTGTTAGAGCATATTTTGATACCTATAAATTACCCTGCGTAATTTCAAACTGTTCTAATAATTATGGGCCTTATCATTTTCCTGAAAAATTAATTCCACTTTGTATCAATAACATTAAAAACAATAAACCATTACCAATATATGGTAAAGGGGAAAATGTACGTGATTGGTTATTTGTAGAAGACCATGCCAAAGCCATTGATGTCATCTTTCATTCTGCAGCACTAGGAAGCACTTATAATATTGGGGGGCATAATGAATGGACGAATATTGACGTGATTCGATTGTTGTGCGATATGATGGATGAAAAACTGGGAAGAGAAAAGGGAACAAATCAAAAATTAATAACGTTTGTTACCGACCGTGCCGGTCATGACCTGCGTTATGCAATTGATTCAACCAAACTTCAAAAAGATTTAGGTTGGAAACCATCACTTCAATTTGAAGAAGGCTTATCAAAAACAGTTGACTGGTATTTAGAAAACGAAGAGTGGCTAACGAACGTGACATCTGGTGCTTATGCCAATTACTACGAAAAACAATACTCAAACTAAAATTTTAAATGATAAATTTTAAATGAAAAATGAAATCAATTATTTTTTAATTCAAAATTTATAATTCAGCATTTATAATTTCAATGTATGGTTTTCAGCAGCATTACTTTTTTAGTTTACTTTCTTCCTATATTTTTATTGGCGTATCACCTTACCCCCAATAAATTAAAAAACGCCTGCATCCTTATTTTCAGTATTGTATTTTATGCCTGGGGCGGACCAAAATTTATTTTTGTGATACTGGCAACAACCTTCGTTGATTTTTTTCTAGTGAAAAAAATGGCAGAATCCAAATCTCTTAAAATAAAAAAGCAGATATTGGTTATTTCACTGATCATAAACATCGGCTTATTATTCTATTTTAAATATTGCAATTTTTTTATTGAAAACATCAATGAAGTTTTAGGTTTGGCAGGAATGAAAGAAATCTCCTGGCTCAAAATTGTATTACCAATCGGAATCTCGTTTTATACCTTTGAAAGTGTAACGTATGTGGTAGATGTTTACCGGGGAATTCATAAACCACTTAAGAATTTCTGGCATTACCAAACCTACATT
>JANPOX010000723.1:0-2079 GCA_031428235.1 Bacteroidia bacterium
CTGGAAATCTATACCTCATTAATGACAAAGAATAGGAAAACGATTATTAAGCCTTAATAATAAAGTGTTTTACTGATTTTAAAACCCGTCACTATAAAAAAGTGACGGGTTTTAATTTTACTTTATCATGAACGATTGCAAGTACCAAACAATTAGCCACTAAACAAAGTGATTACCTGTGTTGGAAAATTGTTTTAGTAGAAAGAAATCATTATATCCTGACACCTATTACCAGCACATCATCTACCTGTTCAAGTTTTCCCTTCCAGTCAATGAATTTACGCTCAAGAATTTTAGCTTGTTCAGGCATTGGGATGCCTTTATTTTCTTCCAGAATTTCCTTCAACTGTTTATATTTAAATTTTTTGCCCTTTATACCTCCAAACTGGTCTGCATATCCATCAGAAAATAAATAAACCAAATCATTTTTATAGAGCTGTATTTTTTTTGTGCTGAAGGGTTGCACTTGCTCTTCTAAAAAAGCACCTACCGGAAATTTATCGGCATTAATCTGAGTTAATTTATTATCACTGATAATGTAAATTGGATTGTTGGCGCCGGCATATTTAAGTTCCTGTGTTTTTGTATTGAGCACACACAACGAAATATCCATTCCGTCTTTGACAACAGACTCTTTATAAGTTTGATGCAAAGCAATAATTAACTGATTATTCACATAATTTAAAATATCTGCAGGATCATTCAGGTCTTTTTCAAGAGTAGCTTTGTTCAATAAATTATAATTCACAATGGAGATCAACGCACCCGGAACACCATGTCCTGTACAATCGGCAGCAGCAACAAATACCAAATCACCTTTTTGTTCGATCCAGTAAAAATCACCACTTAAAATATCTTTTGGTTTATAAAATACAAATGATTGAGGCAATAAATTATTCCATTGTTGTTCAGGTGGCAGAATAGCGTTTTGGATTCTTTCTGCATAACGGATACTATCCGTGATATCTTTGTTCTGTTCTTCTAAAATATGTTTTTGATTCTCAACCGTTTGTTTCTGTTCCTCAATGATCTTGTTTTTTTCTTCCAAAGCGATGTTTACTTTTTGTTTTTGCTTTAAACCACGGAATACAAAAAACACCAGCAAACCTAACACACCGGCTGCAATTATAAAAATGGTTTTGATGAACGATTCGCTCTTGACTTTTAAATTCAGGAGTTCATTTTCTTTTTGTTTTTTTTCGCTGGCAAATCTGGTTTGCATTTCCGCCGTGATCTCTGCCTGATCTTTATTATAAAGAGTATCTTTTAAACTCCAGGATAATACGCTGTATTCCACTGCTTTTTTATAATCCCCCATATCACGGTGAAGCAAAGTTAAATTTTCAAGGCTCAATATTTTTTTTGAAAGCGAGCCCAACTCAATGGCTAGTTTATAAGCCTTATCATAATATTCTTTTGCCTTTGAGTAGTCTTTTAATTCATAATAAATTGATCCGATGTTATTACAGGAAGGAAAGCTGCTTTTCTTATCTCCCAATTCCATATAGATCTGGTATGCTTCCTGAAAATACTCAAGGGCTTTACTCGTGTCCCGCATACCATAATAAATCGCTCCAAGATTATTTAAAGAAGTGCCCTCCCCTTTTTTATTCCCCACCTGCCGTTTTAATCTTAAAGAAATTTCAAGATATTCAATGGCCTTTTTATAGTTACCCTGGTTCGAAAAAACATTACCCAGGTTTGTATAACAACTGGCTTCGGAAACAATGTCATTGGTCTCTTTGGACAGAGCTAAAGCTTTATTATAAAACTCGATGGCCTGTGGCTCGTTGCGGGTATCTTCGTATAACAAGCCAAGATTTATGTATAAACCAGCCAACCCGTCTTTATAATTATTCTTTTCAAAAATGGTGAGCGCCTCACTATAATGAGTCAGCGCTGCATCAAGTTCATCCATTTTATAGGCAATTTTTCCAAGACCCTCGTAAGCTTCAGCAACACCAATGGGTTGTTTTTTCTTATCATAATGAGATAGAGCTTCAGTAAAATTAGATTTTGCTAATTCATATTCAGAGAGTAAATAATTAATTTCCCCTTCAATCTCAAAAGCATTGGCAA
>JANPOX010000724.1:0-3004 GCA_031428235.1 Bacteroidia bacterium
AGTATTTATATTATCATTCAACTTAACAGGTTTCCTCCATACGTCTCCATCAAGAGAAGTGCTGTAAATATTACCATCTCCCATATCATCCTTATAAATTAGTATAGTTTGCCCATCAGGAGAAATTCCAACTGAAGCTTCATGCCATTCGCTATTTATGGCTGTTCCTGCATTAGATGCTTTTGACCAACCGGTTTTTGATTTAACAGACATAAAAATATCCTCCATAAAATTTCCATCCGCGTCTTTTTGTGCACCCGTTGTTTCTGGCCTGCGTGAAGTGAAAAATATGGTACCTTGATCAGCCGATAAAACAGGTGAATAATCTGCGTAAGGAGAATTAACCGTTGATCCCAGGTTTTCAATTTTTAATTTTACAGGAGTGGCCACTAAAATTTTTCCAACTTTGCACATTTCTAATCGGCGGTTCGTTTCTACAATAATGTTTTTATTATTGTGTTTTGATTCCTTTGAAAGTGAAATAAATTTATTATAGGCTACAATCGCTTTGTCAAATTCATAATTTAAATGGTAGGCATCACCTAGCATTTTATAAGATAATATAGGTGCGTTCAATTCTTTATAAGAGCTTTCATTACATTTCTCTGAGGTAGAAGTTACCGCTTTTTCAAGATGGGGAATGGCCTGCGCTCTATCCATACGGGAACTAATGTAACATACACCTAATTTGAAATGTATATTCATGTTTGTTGGATTCTGCTTAGAAAGGTCTAAGAAAATAGGCCTTGCAGAAGCATACCCTAATTTAGAAAGACTAGTTGATTCATTTTTTCCATCCTCATAAACGTCAGAAAATGTTTTATCTGCACGATTAAAATCATTTTCAAAATTGGCATTCATTTGCGCTAAAACGCTTAAACTTAGAAGAGATAGGGAGATTAGTGTTAAAAAAATTTTCATATGGTAGGCTAATTTGCAGCCTTGCAAAGGTGAGGAGGAATGTTGCACTAAGTTTATAAAGTTATGGAAATAGTTGCATAATTCACACATCCAGATTTAAATTGGCCTTAAAAAAATTGCAAAACTCAAAAATAAAAACAAGAATTTTATTAGCTCGGAAAATTATGTTCCCAAGATGTCAAAAAACCTAATTTTTCCATGAATCGATTCTAATTAATTAGATGTCAGCTACTCATGGTAACGGACACTTTTTTGATATAGTTGCGAAGCGATCAAATTATTGACGGGTTTTCCTATAATTATTAGGATATTATTTCAGATTAAGAGAATCATTGGAATTTGCAGATGAATCTGAATTCCCAACCTGGTTTTTGTCATTGGTATACTGATAAGGTCCTTTCACAGGCTTATCATCTGCACCATTCCCCGTATTTTCTCTGTCACCGCAGGAAGAGAGTCCAAAAACAATAAAACCAGATAATATTAATAGAGTCGTTTTAATATGAAAAAATTTATAAATGTTAAAGCAGCAAATCTATTATGTTTAAAAGCCTGAAGCTGATATTATCGGTGAAAAAGGCTATTTATATGTTAAAAAGTATCAATTTCAACATGTTAATTTTAACACTTTTCAAAAAATAAAACCTTACCGTTTTTAAAGCAGGTTACATGGGCGCAAAATAGTTTCTTAACGATTATCCTGATAATTCGCATAAAACCTGAAGTACATTTGAAATCACTAGCCCTTACAATCAATTTATTAAAAATAATAACCCTTAAAAATTAAAGACATGTTTGAAATTAACTCAAGAAGACCGGTTAGAAAAAGAATCCCTTCAAAACCAAGTACACCAACAAATTCTCAAAATGGTACCTTAAAAGTTTATCACTCCTATATTTACAATTCAGTAGCCCATATTTTGGGAGAGGTGAAAGGGTACGCATAAATAAAATTGAAACTTCTTGTCGTCTCATTTTCTCTGAAGTGATAATAGATTTATAAGCCCTGATCTAATTTCTTTTCCTTTGAGATTAAAAATGGAAGTACAATTGTAGAATATATGTTTTAAGTAATGGTATCAAAATGCTAAAATCTCATTTTAACTAAGCTTTTTTTCTATGTGGATTTAAACTAATTATTGAAGAGTCTAAAACTTTACAAAAAAAATCAATAATATAGAATCAATTTAAATGTGTTTTGCAAGAAATGGTGCTGTTTGGCTCATTTTATTTTTCGCAACCTGTTGTGGCGTTCCAGTAGCTACAACCTTCCCTCCGCTTTCACCGGCACCCGGTCCAATATCAATTACCCAATCACTTGAAGAAATAACATGCATATCGTGTTCTACAACAATTACTGTATTACCCCCATCAACCAAAATATTAAGCTGCAGCATCAGTTTCTCAACATCAAGGATGCAGTCCCGTTGTTGGTTCATCTAAAACATATAGCGTATTACCTTGTTGCGCCCTTTGTAGTTCAGCAGCCAGTTTTATACGCTGAGCTTCTCCCCCGGATAGTTCAGTAGCAGATTGTCCTAATTTTAAATAGCCCAAACCAACCTGCTTTACAATTCCTAATGCGCGGTTAAGTATTGGTTCTTCAGCAAAAAACTCCCAGGCGGTATCGCCCGTAAAATTTAGTACTTCCGCTATATTTTTTCCATTGTATTTTATGTCAAGGGTTTGATTATTATACCTGGTACCTTTGCAAGTAGGACATGGATGCCTGTGAAAAATACCATGTGAGCCATGTGACTATAAACAATAAAATAAAACTTTTTAAAACTATTAAGAATAGGAAAATTGACCGGCTCCAATCAGGGGGGTATTATCTCATTAATGAACTGGAGTTGCAAGAGGCCCTCAGAATTAAAGGTGATTGCCCTAAGTTATTAACAGGAATAAAGAGGATTTCTCCATAATAAAAGAAATTTCACCCCAAGCTCCACCCCAAAAAATAAAAACCCTAAACTATTACTAGTAAAGGGTTTATGTTTTCAATCCGCGGAGAAGGTGGGATTCGAACCCACGATACAGTTACCCGTATACAAACTTTCCAGGCTTGCTCGTTCGACCACTC
>JANPOX010000725.1:0-4387 GCA_031428235.1 Bacteroidia bacterium
GAAATTGGAGCCAAAGTATATTTGTAACCAGCTAAAATGGTAAAATCAAAATCATTTTTATAATTTCGGTAATATACATATTGAGGAAAATCAAAAATTATAGATGAAAAATTTTCTGCACCTATTCCGTATTGATACCCAGCCCCCCCATTTAATTTTATTCCCGTACTCCAATTCTTGTTTCTATAGAAAGGAATATTTAATCCCACATGAAAAAGCGGGTTTAGACCATAAACTCTTTTTTCAACATATTTGTAATCAGGAGAATTAACAACTTCGTGATTATCTATAAAAGTTAGTGAACTACTTGATATATCAGAAACGCCCATAAGCTTAAAAGATGACATGGACACTGAAAGATCGAAATGACCTCTAAAACGATCAATTTGCTTGTGTTTTAAGCTGTCAGAATTTGCATATATAAAACTCATGCAAATACACAAAAACGAAGTTAGATAGATTGTTATTGCTTTCATATTTTAGCTTTCCAAATTAAACCATTATTGCCACTTACATAAAACGTGCTTTTGTCAACAAAGCGAATCCTGAAAAACGTTTGCTCAAAACCATTTCGGTCTTTATCAAAAACCTCATTCCAATGCTCCTTGTTTTTAATATCGATGTTCGAGGCAATAGAGTGATAGCCAACAGCAACCATGAGGCCATCATATCCGTCAATACCATAATAAGAATACGTATGTCCATAATATGATCGATCGAATACAGAAAGATAGTATGGATTGCCTGATGAAGATGAATTAGAGATTAAACCACGCCCGCCAACAAGAGCCCCACTTTTTCCTGCAAAATATAAGTCGTTAGGATTTTCTTCGGCAGTAGCCTTTGCATTTAAGCGTACAGTTTTATTTGAATCGGCAAGGTTAACCCCCCTGATAACATCATCCGAATAACCTTTGTCATCCAAAATGTAGGCAGTATTTTCAAACACTCTGAGCCCGGATAAACGACCATTCAATGATAATGTTTGTGCTGTGGAAAAAGTAGATCCGTTATTATTACTAACTTTTATATTTCCTAGAAATGTTGTTTCTTTTGCAACAACAATTTGTCCACTTTGGGTTTTAGCAACATAGTCTGCCGATACGTTTATAACCCATGTTTGTCCGCCATTAATGGTTTTATATAAGTAACCCCCTGCAGTACAAAAGCCAATATTATCATCAATAAACTCAATGCTTTTCACCACACCGGAAAAGTTCAGTTTTGTCCATGATTGTCCACCATCAGTTGTTTTGTATAAGCTGTTTGCCGCAGCGTATCCGATTGATGAACTTGGAAAGGAAAAAGATTTTACATCACCTTGTTCACTTAATGAAATGTCCTCATATTCAATAACAGGGATAACTTCGATGATTTTCTTTTTGCAAGACGAGAGGAGAAGTGTAAAAGAAAAAATCAAAAAAAGCGTTTTACAAATACATTTCATTTGATAAATTATTAGTAAAGACAAGAATATGAAAAACAAATTATACAAACTAATTTCATTTGAAATTAATCTAATTGTGTAATTAAACAATTATCTTTGTTATTCATGTGGTGGAACGGTAAGTTTTGGGGAGAATTAAAACAAAAGCAAGTAAACCTTAATACAGACGTATTTTTTTCGGGTTTGCGCGGATCCTCTTTTGCCTTTTTGGTAAATGATCTTTTTCAAAACACTTCTTCCAATTTCTTTATTGTCTGTAACGACAAGGAAAAAGCGGCTTATTTATTAAATGATTTACAAGCATTGCTTCCCGAAAAGCACATTCATTATTTTCCGGAGAGCTATAAAGTTCCTTATAAGGAAGAAAAGACAAGCAACGCGTCCGTACAGGAACGTGCCGAAGCGCTTAGCAACTTAAGTAAAGAAAATTATTCTGGTATAGTAGTAACATACGCGGCCGCATTAGCAGAAAAAGTGGCCTCTAAAACAAGTCTATGCAAAAACACCTTAGTCATTAAAAAAGGAGATAAGCTTAGTATTGATTTTATACAGGAATTTTTATTGAGTTACGATTTCGAGTTGTGTGATTTTGTTTCGGAACCGGGTCAGTATGCGATTCGTGGAGGCATTGTGGATGTGTATTCTTTTGCACACGAACTACCTTATCGTATAGAGTTATTTGGTAATGATGTAGATGCTATTAAAACTTTTGACCCAGCCTCGCAGTTATCCAATCATAATTATGATTTCGTAACGATTATTCCGGATATACAATCCAACCAGGTGATCGAAGTTCGTCAATCGATCTTCGATTATATTTCTGATGATACGGTATTGTGTTTTGATGATGTGTTATTTTCAAAAGATACCATTGATAAATTGTTTGAGAAAACGGAAAAAGCATTCTCGGTTTTATCCGGCACCATCGGACATTTGCCGCCGCAGGAATTATATATCCGAGGCGAAGAGTTTTTGGAGCATCTCAAACCGTTTACTTTAATAGAATATGGTTTACAAAAACACATTGCTTCGCAGGAAATTACTTTTAATCAAAGTGGACAACCTCAGTTCAATAAGAATTTTGATATGCTTATCAACGACTTGAAAGCCAATAAGGCCAAGGGTTATAAAAATTATTTAACGACAGACAATACCAAACAAGCTGAGCGTTTGCATACGATTTTTAATGATCTGTTATCTAAGGAACACCGAACAGCAGAGAGTTTAATTGAGCACGTAAACATTAATATTCACGAAGGTTTCATTGATCATGATCTGAAAATTGCCTGTTATACAGATCACCAGGTATTTGAAAGATACCATCGCTTTCATTTAAAAGAAACAAGATATAAAACTGCTGAGTCATTAACTTTAAAAGAGATTTTATCATTAAACCCGGGAGATTATGTCACTCATATTGATCATGGTATTGGGCGTTTTGGTGGATTAGTAAAATTGAATGTCAATGGTAAAGAACAGGAAGCGGTGAAGTTGGTATATAAAGACAATGATTTTTTATATGTCAGTATCCACAGTTTACACCGCATTAGCAAGTATACGGGGAAAGAAGGTAACGTGCCGCGTATCGATAAAATCGGATCTACTACCTGGAGTACGTTAAAACAAAAGACCAAGCGAAATGTTAAAGAGGTTGCGTACGATCTCATAAAATTATACGCTAAACGAAAAGCGCAACCCGGACACCGTTACCCACAGGACAATTATCTGCAGCACGAACTGGAGGCTTCATTCATTTACGAAGATACGCCGGATCAAATCAAAGTGACTGCGGATGTCAAAAAGGATATGGAAAAACCGCACCCAATGGACCGATTGGTTTGCGGTGATGTAGGGTTCGGTAAAACTGAAATTGCCATCCGGGCAGCGTTTAAAGCCGTTTGTGATAGTAAACAGGTTGCTATTTTGGTTCCGACAACCATTTTAGCCTATCAGCACTATAAAACATTTAAAGAGCGCTTGAAGGATTTGCCCTGTAACGTGAGTTACATAAATAGGTTTAGGTCTGCAAAAGAAGTTAAAGAAATTCTGACTAAAACCTCGGAAGGAAAAATTGACATCCTGATTGGCACTCATAAAATAGTAGGTAAAGATGTTAAGTTTAAAGATCTGGGTTTATTGATTATTGATGAGGAGCAAAAATTTGGTGTTGGCATAAAAGACAAATTAAAAACATTCAAAACAACGGTTGATACCTTAACTTTAACGGCCACGCCAATTCCTCGAACATTACAATTCAGTTTAATGGGTGCGCGGGATTTATCCGTTATTTCTACACCACCAGCAAACCGTTACCCGGTTCAAACAGAATTAATTTCCTTTAGCGAAGAGGCCATCAGAGACGCAATTTCTTATGAATTAAGTCGCGGCGGGCAAGTGTATTTTGTGCACAATAAAGTTCAAAGCATACAGGAAGTGGCTGGCATTATTCAGAGACTGGTTCCCGAAGCAAGAGTAGCAGTTGGTCATGGACAAATGGAAGGAGATAAACTGGAAGATGTGATGCTGAGTTTTATTGAAGGAGAGTTTGATATTTTAGTGGCAACAACGATTATTGAATCAGGATTAGATATCAGTAACGCCAATACAATTATTATTAATGATTCTCAAAATTTTGGATTGAGCGATTTACACCAGATGCGGGGTAGGGTAGGGCGAAGCAATAAAAAAGCTTTTTGTTATTTACTGACACCCCCATTTATTAATTTAACTTCTGAAGCCAGAAAAAGATTAAAAGCAATTGTTGAGTTCAGTGATTTGGGAAGTGGATTTCAAATTGCTATGCGTGATCTGGATATACGTGGGGCTGGTAATTTATTGGGCGGTGAACAAAGCGGATTTATTAATGATATGGGATTTGATACCTACATGAAAATATTAAATGAAGCCATTGAAGAATTGAAACAGGAAGATTGGTACAAA
>JANPOX010000726.1:0-2931 GCA_031428235.1 Bacteroidia bacterium
GACCTTCACGAGCGGCATATTGCTCTGAAGGGGTTTCTTTGACTACGATAAGAAAAGCCACGAGTTAAGGGAACTCGAAGAAAAAACCCTTGATCCAAATTTCTGGACAGATTCAAAAAAAGCAGAAGTAGTTTTAAAAGAAGTCAAATCACGTAAATCGTGGGTGGGTACTTACGATAAACTCACCTCCGCAATTGATGATCTCGATACCATGTATGAATTCTATAAAAGTGGTGATGCAACCGAAGCTGATGCTGACGAATTGTACCATGCAGCTTTAAAAATTCTGGATGATGTAGAATTTAAGAATATGCTGAATTCCCCGGATGATGCTTTGAGTTGTGTACTGCAGATCAATGCAGGTGCCGGTGGAACAGAAAGTTGTGATTGGGCCAGTATGCTGGAAAGAATGTACATGATGTGGGCAGAAAAAAAAGGATTTAAATTATCAGAGCTCGATAGAACGGATGGGGATGTAGCCGGTATTAAATCAGTTTCTATTCAAATTGACGGCGATTTTGCCTATGGTAATTTAAAAGGAGAAAATGGCGTGCACCGTTTGGTGCGTATCAGTCCATTTGATAGTAACGCCAAGCGCCATACCTCTTTTGCTTCTGTTTATGTTTATCCGGTAGTAGATGACACTATACAAATAGATATTCATCCAAATGATATTGAAATACACACTTCGCGAAGTGGTGGTGCTGGTGGCCAGAATGTAAATAAGGTAGAGTCGAAAGTTCAGATTACTCATAAACCAAGTGGTATTGTGGTGGTTTGCCAGATTGATCGGTCTCAATTAGGTAATCGTACTATGGCCATGCAAATGTTGCGTTCTCAATTGTATGAAATTGAAATGCGAAAGAAAAATGAAGCCCGTGATGCGGTAGAAGAAGGAAAAATGAAGATAGAGTGGGGCTCTCAGATCCGAAGTTATGTATTGCACCCCTATAAAATGGTAAATGATCACCGAACAGAATTAAAAATTACAGATGCGGAAGGTGTTTTGAATGGAAATATTGACGAACTATTGAAGACTTTTTTAATGAGTCAGGGAAAGAGAAAGTAAAAGTTTGATTACGAATCGAAGTACGAATATACGAATGCACTTCTCTCATGGACAGATTCGTATATTCGTAATTATTTCGTAATCATTTTAAGGAAATATTGAATAAACAGAATGAAAAAGAAAATTCAAATACTATACAATCCACGTTGCAGTAAATGCCGCGAAGCGTTAAGTTTATTGGAAGAAGAAAATTGTGAAATTGAGATAAAAGAATACTTAAAAGAAACGTTAACCAAAAAAGAATTAAAAAACATTCTGGCAAAATTAGATTTAAAAGCTTTTGATATCGTTAGGCAAAAAGAAGATTTGTTCATCAAAAAATTCCGCGGAAAAGATTTTACAAATGAAGAGTGGATTCAATTATTAATCGAAAATCCTATTTTGATTGAAAGACCAATAGTTATAGATGGCTACAAAGCTATTATTGGCCGTCCGCCTGAATTGGTGATTGATTTATTGCAGCGAAAAAAATAATTTGTTTAATCTCATGATGCGTGATGAACTTCTTTACCTATAATAGGTAAATTGTGAATAAATCCTCATTTTATTCGACTAAAATCACGTTTCTTGTTTGTTGTTTTAACTTAAACCCATACATTTGCACCGAATTTAAAAAATACACATAACATGTCTAACCAAGTTGGTAAAATTGCTCAAGTTATTGGTCCCGTAGTGGACGTTAGTTTTGATTTGAATGGCGGGAAACTGCCAAGTATCCTTGATGCATTGGAAATTGTTCGCGCTGGCGGAACCCCTCTGATTCTTGAGGTACAAAAACATATAGGTGAAGATATGGTTCGTACCATTTCAATGGATAGTACTGACGGTTTATGTCGTGGTATGGAAGTTAAAATGACCGGATCAGCTATTAAAATGCCGATTGGCGATAAAGTAAAAGGCCGTTTATTTAACGTTGTTGGTGATGCTATTGACGGTATCAATACAGTTAAAAAAGACGATGGTGTATCCATTCACCGTCCTGCTCCTCGTTTCGAGGATCTTTCTACTTCATCCGAAGTATTATTCACAGGTATTAAAGTAATCGACTTAATTGAGCCATACTCAAAAGGTGGTAAAATTGGTTTGTTTGGTGGTGCCGGTGTAGGTAAAACAGTATTGATCATGGAGTTAGTAAACAACATTGCAAAAGCTTACGCTGGTTTATCAGTGTTTGCAGGTGTTGGTGAGCGTACCCGTGAAGGAAATGACTTATTAAGAGAGTTTATTGAATCAGACGTAATTAAATACGGTGATGAATTTAAACATGATATGGAAAAAGGCGGATGGGATCTATCTAAAGTAGACTTAAAAGCTTTAGAAGATTCAAAGGCAACCTTGGTTTTCGGACAAATGAATGAGCCTCCTGGAGCTCGTGCTCGTGTGGCTTTATCAGGATTAACAATGGCAGAATATTTCCGTGATGGAGATGGAACTGGCCCAGGACGTGATATCTTATTCTTCGTTGATAATATTTTCCGTTTTACGCAAGCGGGTGCTGAGGTTTCTGCCTTATTAGGTCGTATGCCTTCAGCGGTGGGTTACCAACCAACATTAGCTTCAGAGATGGGAGCAATGCAGGAACGTATTACTTCAACTAAAAAAGGATCTATTACTTCAGTTCAGGCGGTTTACGTACCAGCTGATGATTTAACTGATCCGGCTCCGGCAACTACATTTGCTCACTTAGATGCAACAACGGTATTAAGTCGTAAAATTGCTGAGTTAGGTATTTATCCGGCTGTAGATCCATTGGATTCAACATCCCGTATCTTAACGCCTACAGTTATTGGAGAAGCTCATTACAATTGTGCTCAACGTGTTAAATTAACTTTACAGCGTTACAAAGAATTACAGGATATTAT
>JANPOX010000727.1:0-4661 GCA_031428235.1 Bacteroidia bacterium
TTCCAAAATCTAAAGCAGCAATCTTAATAGCATCAACCCCCATACTCGCTCCACGCGTTCCCGCTCCTATCTCACTTTTAACCTCAATTAATTTAATTGGTTTGATCATAAATACTGTTTTTTAAAGAACCGTAAAGATACAAATCATTAATGAAAAAGAGAATTATACGTCTTATGATAGGAATTGAGACTTTATCTTGCCGGAAACCTCATTAATCGCTTGTTTAGTAAGTGCTTTTAAAGTTAGAATATCAATAATTTTAACCTGCTGGGCATAACCAATAATGGCTTCTTTTACTTCTAAATCAAATTCTCCGTTAAAAACAAGTGCTTTGATCTTGTAGTTGTTTTTTATTAAATAATCAATGGATAAAAGGGAGTGATTAATACATCCGAGGTAACTTGAAATAACCAGGATAATTTCACAATCAAATTTCTTGGCGATATCAATCACATATTGAGTTTGATTGATTGGAACCAATATGCCACCGGCTCCTTCAATGATCAAATGATTGGCTTCGACTCCGCTCAGCCTGACAGGTAAATGAATTTTGTCCAACTCAATGCTAACACCATCCAGTTTAGCAGCAAAATGAGGGGATAAGGGTTCTTTCAGTAAATATGACTCAGGATGAATAACCGTTCTAAAATTACTAATTAATGACTTAACAATTGCCGAATCCATTCCCTCAAGAATTCCACTCTGAATAGGTTTCCAGTAATCTGCCTGCAAGGCCTCTGTTATTATAGCTGCAATGACTGTCTTGCCGACGTTAGTTCCTATTCCTGTAATAAAGTAATTCATGCTGAGAACAAGTTTAAATACTGTTTTTTAATTTTATCTATGTTTAGTTTCTGATTAATGTAATTCATGCAAGATAAATTAATTTTATTATACTCTTCCTGATTCAAAACAGATAATTTCTGAATTGCATTTACAAATAACAACTTATCGGTTAGGCCTAGATCAAAGCCTGCCATTTCCTGTTCCAACTTGCGCCATGGCGTTTGATCAGAAATAATGACCGGCCGGGCGTTCTGAAAAGTTTCTACAATAATATGCCCGAAGTTTTCGGTTTGCGTTGGCAGGAATAAAGCATGATACTGACTGATGGTATAGCCTATTACATCAGGTGTCAAAACTGATTTATAATTAAAAACAATATTGACAGGAAGAGATTTGGCATTTTGTTCACACAATTGCCAATACACGTTATCTTCTTTCGGACCATAGACATCAAAAATGATCTGTGCTGTTTTAACTCCCTTTAACACGTCAATAGCAAAATTCAAATTCTTAATATCAACGATTCGGGCTATAAAACATAGTTTTAAAACTCCCGGTTGTTTTTCAATAACTATGACTTTACCAGGTGCAGAAGGAAGATTGGATACTTCAGAAATCTGTACCTGTTCACCAACTCTTTTTTTGATCTCTGCAGTTTCCTGAGAAGAGGTAGATTGCCAATGCACATTTTGAAATAAGCCTGTTAATTTCGCATACAGCAAATACAATTGTTTTTTTAATGGTTTTACTGCCAGTGCGCCATCTCTTAACATACCGCGGGGTGCCAATACTAAATTCGATTTTATTTTACCTTGTTGTTTCCATTTTAATGGATACACTGTAAATAATTTAGAAAATAAACTGTTCAAATAAATTGTATCGTGTGGTGTACTTTGGATTAATTTCAATACAAACCCTTGGTTCATGTTCTTAGGGCTCACATAAAAAACCTGCCGGCCGGAAAATGTAGTCCATTGATTTACCTTAATAGATTCGTAAGCCTTATCGGATTTAAAATCTCTATCAGTTGTAATAATTTTAAAATCAATATCAGAACCTAAATGTTGAGTGAGAGTTGCAATAGATTGGATTGGCCCGCCTGCCAAATAACCAGGCAAAAACCAGTCGCATAAAATCAATATTGTTTTTTTAGCACTCAATCTGATGTGTATTTATCCAATTATTTAAAATCACAATATGCCATACTCTACTCCATGTAATTTTTGGGTCATTATTTAAAAAGCGATTCCAGGTTGATAGCACTGCATCCTTATTGACAAAAGAACGTTTTGAAAACTGAACAATATTCTTTTCGCAAAAATCTTTTAACTCACCTTTTAACCATTCTTTCCATGGTAAGGTGAATCCCATTTTCGGACGATTGACTATGTTATCCGGCAATAAATCACCTAGGGAATCTGTCAATAATTTTTTTGGTGTATGAGGGTATTTGTCATTATCATTAACACATAAAACAAATTCAACTAGTTTATAATCCAAAAATGGGACACGCACTTCCAGAGCAACGGCCATACTCATTTGGTCGGCATCACGTAACAAAACATTTTGCATGTATGTCTGGATCTCAAATAAGGAAACTCGACTCAGGATATGTGTTTTATCTGTCTCACTTTTCTTAATAACGTTTTTAATAAAATTGTCGGCATTATAATGATCCCTTAATAAAGCCTTATAATCATTTTGATTAAATAATTTTCTATTAATAGGATACGCATTAAACCCGTTAATTGTATCAAGGTTTAATATCTCCGCCATTTTATCTCCCTGAACTGATTTCTTTTTAGCTGCTAATAACTTCCCGGCAATTCCCTTTCCCGGTACAATGTTTAACCAGCCTTTTTTTTCCAATTCATAATAACGTTTAAAAACATCATACCCCGCGAACAGTTCGTCTCCTCCTAAACCGGACAAAGCCATGGTTATTCCGGCTTGTTTGGTGGCTTTAGAAACAATGTAGCTGTTAGGTCCGTCGCCACTTGGATGATCAATAGCGTTTAGAGCTTCAGGTAATTGTTTTAAAAAATCATTAGGAGTCAATTTTATTTCATGATGTTCGGTATTGAATTTTTCCGCAATTTGTTTCGCATACTTTGCTTCTGAAAATTCACTTTCATCAAAACTTACATTAAAAGTTTGTACTTTTTCGGAAGACACTTTACTCATTAAACCAACAATCGCGCTGCTATCAATCCCACCAGATAAAAAAGCACCAAAAGGAACATCAGCTACCAAACGTCTTTCAACAGAAGCCGTTAGTAATTCATTAACTTTTTTACAGGTTTCTTTATAGGATAATTCCTCTTTAGATTTTGTAAAGTCATTAATGTTCCAGTATTGATGAATTTTTAACTCACCATCTTTCAATTCAAGGGCATGACCGGGCATCAACATGAACACATCCTGCAATATGGTATTGGGTGCATGAACGGTTGCATACTGCAAATATTCAGCTACCGATTTCAAATTGATCTTTTTATCAATCAATCCTGAATGAATTATTGCCCTGATCTCTGATGCAAATGATAATACATTGTCTTTAAAATGATAATACAATGGCTTAATTCCCATTCGGTCACGGGCAATCACTAATTTTTGTTCAACCGTATCCCATATCGAAAAAGCAAACATGCCATTAAAACGGTTTACACAATCAATTCCCCAACGGATATAAGCCGCCAAAAGAACCTCGGTATCTGTATCTGTTTTGAAAATATAAGGTAAATGTTTGGTGCCATGCTCTGCTCTTTGAAGCTCATGTTTTATATCCATGTAATTATAAAGCTCACCATTATAGACCAGAATATAGCGTCCATCCTGCGAAATAAAAGGCTGATTGCCGGCTTCAGATAAATCAATAATGGATAAACGCCTGTGACCTAAGAAACAATGTTCATCATTCCAAAGCCCTTCTGAATTCGGACCCCGATGCGCAATGGCCTCGTTCATTTTTTTTATAGCAGAATGGTAAGTTGGATTATTTATATGATGGCCAACAATTCCTGTAATTCCACACATAATTTATAAGCCAATAGATTGAAGGTATTTTTTATCTGACATCATGCGTTTAATTCCATCTTCCACAGAAATTAAATCCCTTCCTAAAATTTCTTTCATCTTTGTATTATCAGGCTGGCGGCGGGTCATATCACCTTCTTTTAATGGCGGCAAATGAACAATGTTTGATTTACTACCTGTTATATTAATCACCATCTTAGCAAGTTCCAAAACAGTCATTAATTTATCGCTTCCGATATTAATGACATCATTTTCTAATAATTTATTATTCATGATCGTTACACAAGTATCAACTGTATCATCAACATAAGTAAAGGTACGGGTCTGAGAACCATCACCGTATATAGTAATATCATGATTCTTCAAAGCAAGTGCTAAAAAACGTGACACTACAAAATCTGTACTTTGATTTGGCCCATATGTGTTGAAGAAACGGAATATCGTATAAGCCAGGTCAAATTCCTGCTGATAGCTTTTTAAAAAGCTTTCACCTACGTTTTTTACTACGGCATATGGAACTCTTGAATTTAAAGGCGTTCTATGCTCATGTTGAGGCAGCTCAACCGGTTCTCCATATACTTCAGATGAAGACGAAAAGAACACATGTTTAACAGATGAGTTTTTAGACAGATTTAAAATATGTTTAATACCTGAAATATCATTTAAAACACTTACCGGGTTTTCCTGAGTACGGATTACCCCAACAACAGCAGCGAAATGATATACATAATGAAAATTAAAAGCAAGCATAATAGATGAAATCTCTCTGTAATTATTAACATCAGCTTTAATAAATTTCCAGTTTTCATGATCTGAAGATGGTAACTTTGACATAAAA
>JANPOX010000728.1:0-3884 GCA_031428235.1 Bacteroidia bacterium
GAGTTGTTTTCCCTGGGTAAGAACTAAGTCACTTCTTTCCGGATTTAAAGCAATTAATTCAACGAAAGTGTGATAATAAAGTTTCGATTGATTTTTTGCAGTAATTGATTCCGTTGTATTGCTAATATCGCCAACAGCTACTATGCCTTGTTTTAGCATTTCAGCATCAGCCTGTAACATGGCTTCTTGTCGCACTTCTACGGATTGAGCATTTCTGTGCTTGATAATGGACAAGCCAAAATCTACAATGCCTGTATGTTGTTTAATCACACCTTTTAAATGACTTAATTCCAAGTGACAATGAGTATTAATAAAACCCGGGCATAGTGTTCCTTCAAAGCGTTCTATAATTCCACTATCAATATTTTCTGATAAAATTACATCAGAAAGAACGCCTTCTTTTGATAAGATCAATACAGTATTATTCGGTAAATATTCTTTCCCTGAAAAGATCCTATCAGCAGTTACATAGCGCATAACCAAATTTAAGAACTTATATTACTTGGCAGTATCAAATTGCTTTTTAATAACCGAAATTCTGTAAAAAGTCAACCTATTTATTTACTACCTGGTCAATCGAATTGATAATGATCTTACAGGCAAATTTAATTTCTGCTTCAGTGATTATCAACGGTGGCGCAATTCTCATAGAATGCGTATTGAATAAAAACCAATCTACAATTAGTCCGTTTTTAATACAAGTTTCAATAATTTTAAAATTCAGGTCCGTATTTCCAAAATCCAAAGACAACATTAAACCTTTCCCTTTGATTTTTTTAATAGCCGGATGAATTAACAATGAACGAATTAAATTGGATTTACCTTCCACACTATCCAGCAGCTTTTCCGTTTGAATCGTTTCTAAACATGCTAATGAAGCCGCGCAACAAACAGCGTTGCCACCAAAAGTATTAATGTTTCCTAAAACAGGATTATGCGTAAATTCATTTAATAATTTTTGAGAGCTGATAAAACAACCAATGGGTAAGCCTCCGCCCATTCCTTTAGCCAATAATAAAATATCAGGAATAATTCCGGTTTGCTCGAAGGCAAAAAAAGTTCCGCTTCTGCCGAACCCGTTTTGTATTTCATCCAATATCATCAGGGCTCCATGTTCATCACATTTTTTTCGAATGGCTTTTAAAAAATCGTTGTCTGCCACTGTATAGCCAGTTTCACTTTGAACAGGTTCTAAAATAACTGCAGCCGTATTTGAGGTGATGTAAGTATTCACATCCTCTATGGAATTATATTCCAGAATTCTGATATCCGGCAATAAAGGCCTGAAAGCTTGCTTAAATTCTTCATTGCCCATTACACTTAAAGAACCATGCGAGCTTCCGTGATAAGAATCGCGGAAGCAAATTAATTCTGTTTTACCGGTTACGCGCTTGGCTAATTTCAAGGCGCCTTCTGTAGCTTCTGTTCCTGAGTTTGTATAAAAAACGGAGTTTAAGTTTTTGGGTAAAAGATCGGTTAAGGCTTTTGCTAAATCAATTTGTGGCCCTTGAATGTATTCTCCATACACCATTAAATGCATATAAGTTTCCGATTGTTTCCTAATAGCTTTTACTACATTAGGATGACAATGCCCCACATTACTGACGGAAATACCGGAAATAAAATCAATAAAGGAACTTCCGGCTGTATCTGATAAATAGATGCCACTGGCTTTCACGATCTCTAAATCCATTGGTTTTGGAGACACCTGGCCGATATGATTTAAAAATAGCTGGCGGTTAGAAATCTGTACCATACTGCAAAGATATTAGATTTTTAAGATATATATTACATATATCCTAGGTGTAATCCTTCAATTTTTTTTAATATTTTTTCAATGGATTCGCTTTCACCTTTCCGTATACTAAAATGAATCATGCAATCTGTATCAAAATGCTGCTCATGAATCTTACAGCCTGAGTGTTTTAAAATTTTCATCACCTCATTTAAATCGTTAAAAGTAAAAGTGATTTTATAGGAAAACATAATTTGTTTCTCCACAATAGTTGATTCTTTAATTGCTTCAGCCGCTGAGTTTTTATAAGCATTAATTAAACCGCTGACTCCTAATAAAACTCCTCCAAAATAACGTACCACTACAACTAAAACATTGGTCAAATCATAGGATTGTAATTGTCCTAAAATTGGTTTACCGGCTGTGTTGTTTGGTTCACCATCATCATTTGCCCTGTAATTCAATTTATCAGCACCTAGGCGGTAGGCATAACAATGATGGTTGGCAGTATGATGCTCTTTTTTTAATTGTGAAAGAATGTCTTTAATCTGCTGCTCGTTTTCAACCGGGAAAGCAAAGGCTAAAAATTTACTTCCTTTATCTTTAAAGATAGCTTGTGAAGGTTTTTCAATAGTTAAGTAGGTATCCGAAAATAGCATCCTATTTCATTAACTGAGGCAATAATCCTAAAATTAAAATAGCCAGTAAGCTTAAGGCAATACCAATCCAGTTTTTAGAGGATAGTTTTTCTTTAAATACGATAACAGAGACAATGGTAGATAGAGTTAAAATGCTTAAATTATTTATTGGAAACAAAACAGAAGGCTCCATCACATTAGCATTTAAAGCAGAAATAATAAAATACATGGTGCCAAAATTGATAAGGCCTAATATAATTCCGGCAGGAATGGCTTGCGGTTGAAATTTTTCTTTTTTAATGATCAACTGGTATAACAATACCATGAATCCAAATACGAATGCTGTTGTAAATATCGTGGATAAAAATGCATCAAAGTTTAAATCGTTCAATAAATTACGTTGCGCATAATTAATGGAAGAATCAATAATTCCACTGCATGCAAAAATAATTAAGGGAAATAGCCACCAGAATTTATCCGCCTTCTTGCCCTCTGTTTCTTTATGCGAGACTAAGTAAACAGCAATGATCGCTAAAACGATGCCGATAATTTTGCTTACAGAAACACCATCGCCATAAAATAAAATAGCGATACATATTGGAATTACTACAGACATACGGTTTGCAACCTGCGCCACAGAAATTCCTTGTTTGGCCGTTGTTTCAGCAATTACAAATAAGCTGCTGATAAATATAATTCCTAAAAAAATAGCCAAAGGAAAAAATGATTCATGAATTACATTTAAGGGAGTTACCGCCGATTTGGTGGTTAAAAACCCCAAAGTGCCGGCAACCACATAATTCACAATGATCGCCTGGAAGGAATTAATATTTTTAACTGAAATTATTTTAAATGAAATTCCGAATAGAGTGGAAATTAAAATGGAGAGGAGTAAAAAAATCATATTAGTTATTTAAAATGGTGTATAGCAAATCGTTTCCAACTGCTATTGGTTTAGTTGTATTTAAATTTATTTCCGGCGACACAATTCCGTGTTCAAAATTTTTATTAGTATTCACAAATACACGGGCTTCGTCCCATTTATTTTTGTTCATGAATTGATAAATCGTGTTGGTTCCGCCTTCCACTATTAAACTGGAAATTTGGTTTGCATAACAAAAATCTAAAACTGATTCTACCTTATTGTCCCAATCTATTTTTACAAATTCAACATTTTCTTTTATTTTATTTTCAATGTTATTAAAAACAATTGTTTTAGAATCACTGTTGAAAATATTCAGATGAGTAGATAGATCAGTATTTCTAGCTAGAATAAAACGAATCGGATTTTTTCCATCTACTAATCGTGTTGTTAAATGAGGATCATCGGCCACTAATGTATTATAACCAATTAATATGGACTGTTCCTCGCTGCGCCATTGATGAACCAGTTGTTTACTTTCTTTTCCTGTGATCCAATTATCTTCTTTATTTTCAGGCAAGGGCCATTGACTGATAAAACTATTTTGTGTTTGTGCCCATTTCAAAATAATGTAAGGGCGCTTTTGTTC
>JANPOX010000729.1:0-3816 GCA_031428235.1 Bacteroidia bacterium
GTTAAGAATTTATTAATTAAATCTGTTTGCTCTTTTAATGCAGTAGCAAAAGCGGGGTGATTTGTTTTTAATTTATCAATAGAATCTGCTTTATCTTTTTCAGCACTCATACGAGATACCTCGTCAGATAAATAAACTCCTAAAGTGTAAGGAATCACATAGTAACCATCTGCTAAACCCTGCATTAAAGCGGAAGCGCCTAAACGGTTAGCTCCATGATCAGAGAAGTTTGCTTCGCCTAACGCATACAAACCTTTCACTGTTGTCATTAAGTTATAATCCACCCATAAACCACCCATGGTATAGTGTACGGCAGGATAAATACGCATTGGAAATTCGTAAGGGTTTTCTCCGGTAATTTGTTCGTACATATCAAACAGGTTACCATATTTTTCCTTTACTACTTCTTTACCTAAACGCATGATTTCATCCTGGCTTGGGTTATGAATGTTTAATTTGGTAGCCTCTGTTCTTCCGTAACGGGCCGTATTGAATGCAAAATCAAGGTAAACAGCCATTTTAGATTTACCTACTCCGTAACCTGCATCACAACGCTCTTTGGCGGCACGGGATGCCACATCGCGAGGCACTAAGTTACCGAACGCAGGATAACGACGCTCTAAATAATAATCTCTTTCTTCTTCAGGAATATCAGTTGGTTTACGATTATCATCTTTCTTTTTTGGTACCCAGATCCTACCATCATTACGTAATGATTCGGACATCAAAGTCAATTTAGATTGGTGATCTCCCGAAACAGGAATACAAGTTGGGTGAATTTGAGTATAACAAGGGTTACCAAAAAAAGCACCTTTTTTATGCGCTTTCCATGCAGCCGTTACATTACTTCCCATCGCGTTGGTAGATAAGTAAAACACGTTTCCGTATCCGCCAGTGCATAATAACACAGCATGTCCAAAGTGTTTTTCCATTTCACCTGTAATTAAATTACGGGCAATAATTCCACGGGTAACACCATCTATAGTAACAACATCTAACATTTCATGACGGGCACATAAGGTTACATTACCTGAACCAACCTGACGCTGTAATGCTGAGTAAGCTCCTAATAATAATTGCTGACCTGTTTGTCCCGCTGCATAAAATGTACGCTGAACCTGAGTACCACCAAACGAACGGTTACTTAATAATCCGCCATATTCACGTGCTAAAGGAACGCCTTGCGCTACGCATTGATCAATAATACTGGAAGATACTTCAGCTAAACGATGAACGTTTGCTTCACGTGCACGGTAATCACCACCTTTAATCGTATCATAAAATAAACGGTAAGTTGAATCACCATCATTCTGATAATTTTTTGCAGCATTGATTCCGCCTTGTGCAGCAATTGAGTGCGCACGACGAGGAGAATCCTGAAAACAAAACACTTTTACTTTATATCCCATCTCCGCTAAGGTAGCTGCGGCCGAAGCGCCTGCTAAACCTGAACCTACCACTAACACTTCTAAACTACGTTTGTTGGCAGGATTTACAAGATGCACTGTTGAACGGTATTTCGACCATTTCTGATCAATGGAGCCTTCAGGAATTTTTGAATCTAATTTACTCATATTGAAAAATTAAGAATGTAATATTGAATTGAAAATTATTTAATAACACCTGCATACATCAGTATAGGCATCAAAGCAAAAATGAAAGGAATCAAAATTGAAAAAGCAACCCCAGCTTTTTGAATGATAGGCGTATATGTTTTATGATTCAATCCTAATGATTGGAAAGCTGACTGGAAGCCATGTAATAAATGGTAAGCCAATGAAATCATAGACAATGTGTATAAAACAACCACCCATAACATCGTAAAAGTGGTTTGCATCACCGCATACAGATTTTCGTTTCCGTTAGAGTCTTCGCCCGGTAAACCTGTAAAGCGCGACTTCACCCAAAAGTGAGTTAAATGAATAATTAAAAAGATCAATAACAAAGTCCCTAATAAACCCATTGAACGGCTGTACCAGGATGAGTTTGCGGCACCATTAAATTTTGCATATCCTATAGGACGGGCTTTTTTGTTCTCAATTGTTAAAATCAAGGCCTGAATAATATGTAAGATTAAACCTGCGAATAATACAAGTTCACCGGCTCTGATCAACCAGTTATGAGCCATAAAAGCAGCTCCCGTATTAAAGGTTAATCCGCCGTCATTAAAAAAGATAAGGCTATTGATAAAGCAATGAACTACTAAGAAAGAAATTAGAAATAAACCCGTAAGGCCCATAACTACTTTTTTTCCAATTGATGATTTTAAGAATCCTTGACTCATAAGAGAAGTGTGTTTAAATTTTACTTGGCAAATGTATAATTGAGAAGCCTTTAAAGCAATTTTTTTGAAGGCTTTTATCAATTAAATAGCAAGATTAGCCCAATTAGGTTTCCAAACAGTCCAATTTGCACTTATTTGGAATTATTCTAATTTAAAACCCATAGGATATAATTTTTCGTATATTCAATGGTTTTGTTAAACAAAAGGTTATTTATGTGGTTCTATTTATTACTAAAGACTATTATTTAAATGATTACATTTTTGAAAATACTATTTAGCGCTGTATTATTATTTATGTGCTACGAGGTGATTACAACTTCGCTTGAAAGTAATTTATTTGAACAGTGGGTTTTTTTAGGAAGCATTCCGTGGATGCGCACCACCCTTTTTGATTTTTACGCGAACGTTTTAGTAATTTTTCTTTGGGTGTGTTATAAAGAAAGTTCCTATCTCTCTAAAATTCTTTGGCTAATACTTCTGGTGTGTTTAGGCAGTATTGCTTCCTGCATCTATGTTTTAATTCAGCTTTTCAAACTTAAAAAAGAGGATGGTCTTCGTGAGATATTCATCAAATCATAATTTATGAGCCAATACTTATCAATCCCATTAGTTTCTTTAGTAGCCGTATCGTTCATCATGATGCTCGTTTTTTTATGGGGGTTAAAAATCAAGAACAATGGTGTTGTGGATGTTTTTTGGGCATTTAATTTTTTAGTGATTGCTGTGCTTATCTTTTTTCTCGCAGATGGAAATCCTGAAAGGAAATTGATAGTGTGTAGTCTTGCCGCCTTATGGAGCATTCGTTTGGGAATTTATTTATCAGTTAGGGTTTTAGGACATTTAAAAGTGGAAGAAGGCCGCTATAAACAATTACGTTTGGAATGGAACACTACTAAATTCTTTTTCTTTTTTCAAATGCAGGCATTATCCAATGTGTTTCTGTGCATCCCGTTTTTTGTGATTGCGCTTAATAAATCGGAACCCATTTCCTTAATGGAATATATTGGCGCAACGCTTTGGCTTATATGCATTATAGGGGAGGGTTTATCCGATTGGCAATTGCAACATTTTAAAAAAGATCCTACTAATAAAGGAAAAGTTTGTCAATATGGTTTGTGGAATTATTCACGTCATCCGAATTATTTTTTTCAGCTCATGATATGGGTATCCGTTTTGATTTTCGCACTACCTAGTCCTTATGGTTGGCTTGCCATTTTGTGTCCTTTATCCATTGGTTTTTTAATATTTAAAGTAACCGGTATTCCTATGACAGAGGAACAGGCCATTCGAAGTAAAGGTGAAGCCTATAAAGAATATCAGAGAACAACAAGCGCCTTTATCCCCTGGTTTAAAAAATAAATATATGTGGTATAATTCTTTACTGGAGAAAAACAAAATCCCCGATTCCTTAATTCGAATTGGCATACGCCAACTTTTGAAACAACGATTGAAGGATGAGCATAAAGGCAATACTGAAACTCAGCAGGCTCATTTAATGAAGCTGATTAATGAATTAAAAGCATCACCTATCG
>JANPOX010000730.1:0-11686 GCA_031428235.1 Bacteroidia bacterium
GCAGGACGTATTTATCAAAATTCATTTAAAGATCAAAACCCTGAGTGATCAGGATAAACTGGCTTCATGGGTTTACCAGATCACACGAAACAGTATCCTGGATCATTTCAGAAAGCAAAAGATACAAGCTCCCTTATCGGAAAATCTAATAGAGTTGGAAGAAGAAGCAATTTTTAATGCTGAACTGGTCAAGTGTTTAACGCCAATGATTGATCAATTACCCGGAGATTATAAGGAAGCAATATTGCAAACAGAAATGGGATCCTTATCTCAGAAAGAATATGCGGAAAAAATTGGTATTTCCTACTCAGGCGCTAAATCCCGCATTCAAAGGGCACGTCAACAATTACACAGGTTGTTTAATGAATGCTGCTCTATTGAGTCTGATAAATATGGAAATATTATAGAACATGAGTGTAAAAAAGATTGCGGTTGTCAATCTTAATTTGCGTCCTTTTAAAAAAAGGCCGTCTATAGGTTATAAATCAATAAATGTATAACCTTAAAATTCAAACATCATGGAAAATCAAAATCAATCCTGTTCTTGTAACACAAACAATTGTCAACCAACTAATGAGTCAGTAAACGTTTGTCGTTGTTCATGCAATTGTTCTTGCAGCTGCAACACATGTAATTGCACTGGTTGTGAATGTAATTCTGGCAAATGTTGCTAAGTTAATGTGTCAAAAAAAAGAGGCTTGAAATTTCAAGCCTCTTTTTTTATATGATTGTTCTTTTTAAATCTACTTCAACCCTTAATTTTTAACTTTACAATACACAGTCAGTGTTTTAATAAAAAAAACAGGATAAGTTTCCTTATCCTGCTCTGAGGTATTTAAAATACAATTACATTGCTGCTAATGAAAATGCACTATATAAATAACCTTTTTCTTTATTGGATCTGACAGTTGATACTGTAATTACCATAAATATCAGTTCCAGAACTAGTGTTATCATTACACCTGTCTTCTGCATTTTTGCGAGTATCCTTGTAAGTATAAAGAGAATAATCACTAGTTGTACTGCTACTGCTACTAGTGTATGTTTTTGTACATTTACATTTGTAGTCTTTTTTACATGATGTTACGGTTGAAGCAACTGTCAATAACACCCCTGCTAATAAAATTATTTTTTTCATGATCTTTGTTTTAAATTTATTTTTATTAATTTCTTTGACAAAGGTGACAAATTTTGAAGCGAAACATTTTACATAACTTCTGAAAGAATTACAACATTCACAGATGAATTATTTTCTACAAACGAAGGCAAGTAATATAATGTCGTTGTATGAAAGCCGCTGATACAGTACGTTAACGATTTCAAAGAAGAAAGTTAATTATTAAACACAAATGAAATGAAATCAGAAATTATTGAAATAAATAAATTATAAGAATCAGAAAATGAAATATTTAATCTTTATTTGGAACCCAGTGAATTATAATGATAAACAAATCCATGCATTTTAAGCTATTCCATTACATATATTTTTATGAGAACCCGCCAGTTAAATAGCTACATTAAATCACCTTACATACTAGAAAATAACAAACTCTTCTCGTAAGATAAAATGAGGGCTTCAATCCATCTGTGAATACTATAACTTTTTGCCCGACATTAGTAAAATATTAGACGTTTATATACCCAACTTTGCAGAACAAAAAATTAAGAACATCACTTTTAAAAATCACAAAATGAAAACATTTAAATCCCTTATTGCCCTTATATTATTTTCAATTGTATTAACCAGCTTTTCATCTTGTTTGGTATTTCATAGAACAGATAATGGAAATAACGGACGACATAGGGGATGGTACAAGAATTCAAACAACCCACACCATCCCAATAGCACAAATCCAGGAAATGGCAATAATGGTAATGGTAATGGAAACGGGCATGGGAAAGGTAAAAAGAATAAATAAACAGTTATAAATTAATTCGAACCTTGCAATCCGCATGTGCAAGGTTTTTTTGTTCGTTAAATACGAATCCCTATAATTGAAACATCATCCACCTGTTCAAGATTTGACTTCCATGAATTAAAAGCAGCTTCTAAGTTATCTTTTTGGGAAGCCATATCCTGCGAGCAATTTTTAATGAGTGATTCAATCAATGGTTTGTATTTCAACTTTTTTCCTTTTGGCCCGCCAAACTGATCGGCATAACCATCCGTACTCAAATAAATCACATCTCCTTTTTCTAATTGAATCGTTACGCTTGAAAAAGGCACTTCTGTTTCAAGGTATAAACCAATCGGCATTTTATCAGCTTTGTATTCCTGCAATTCTTTCCCTCTCAATAACCACAAAGGATTATTAGCGCCAGAAAATTCAAGCGTATTATCAATTTTATTCCACACGCATAAACTGATGTCCATTCCATCTTTTTGCTGAGTACCGCCTTTTTGTTCTAATGCATTAATGATTTTAGAGCGTAACTTATTTAAAATTTCATTCGCCTTAAAAATTTTATTCTCAATAACAATTTCATTTAAGAAACTATTTCCAAGCATGCTCATAAATCCTCCAGGCACCCCATGACCTGTACAATCTGCCAGTGCAAAAACAGAACGATTATTTGGTGTATTATATGCCCAATAAAAATCACCACTCACAATATCCTTTGGTCTAAATAAAATAAAATGTTCTTTGGAAATCTTATTCCAAACATCTTCTCCGGTAAGTACCGCCTGTTGGATTCTTTTTGCATAATTGATGCTATCAATAATTTCTTTTTGTTTCTCATCCACCAATTCTTTTTGATGCGTGATCTCTTCATTTTTTAATTCAACCTGTAGTTTTTGATTCTCAATAATGATATTTGCTTTTTTAGATTTTTTAAAATTTATAAAGGCCATGACTGCAAAAAAACCAGTGCCAACTAATGCTAAGGTTCCAACTAAAATGATAAGAGATTTTTGTTTATTTTTAGATTCTTCCGCCTGTATTTCTGTTTGTTGCTGCTGAATCTGTATTTCTTTTTTTTGAGTTTCATATCTAGTTTGAAGTTCCATGGAGTGTTGCAAGGCATTTTGTGTATGCAACGAATCGCCAACCGCAAATGCTCTGTTAAAATAAATTTCTGCACTATCCTTTTTATTTTCTATAAGGAGGCACACTGCCAGGCTTCTGTAAATAGTGATGAGATTATCAACAGACCCTGAAAGTTTTGAATAGTGTAAACTTTTATATAAATGATTTTTAGTCTGTTGTGTGTTTTTATTTTTTGCCCAATACGCATCAGCAATATTAGAATTGACAACAATTAACAAACCGTAGAAATTATTCCTTTCAAAATATTTCTCTGCAGGAAGTAAATAAAGTAATGCGGAATCGTACTTGTTTATATTGTTATATCGTAGTCCCAATTGCCCCATCATATCAAAATATCTTGAACTATCATTCAATACTTTAGATAACTCAAATGCTTTTTTGGAATAACCAATCGCTATTTGCGGCTTCTTAAGATCCATATACATGTTAGAAATATTGTTAGAGGAACCAATAATTCCAACAGTAAATCCAACTTTTTCATAAACTTCAAGAGCTTTTTTTGTATCTCTAATCGCGCCTTCATAGTCATTTAGAGAGCGCTTAACCAGGGCAAAACTCTGATAAGCCTTAGCGATACCTTTTTCATTACCAATTTTTGTAAAATAAATCAGGGCTGCATTATAATATTTCAATGCGCTATCCACCTTACCCTCCATATGATAACTATTACCAAACTGAATAAGAACATCTCCCTTACTAATGCTTCCGGCCGAAGCCATTTTTACAGCTATTTGGGCATAATTTCTTACGCTATCAGAATTTACTCCGGTAAAAACATTAGCTATTTTCACATACAATTTAGCTGCAGAATCTTTACTAACCCTGGTCGCTATTTTTTTCAGAGAATCTGTTAGTTGATTTTGACTTAATGCAGAAAAAGATATAAGTAATAGAAATATTTTCAAGTATCTAAACATTAAATAAAGTTACATTATATTTTTAATACTCTAAAAACAATACAACTATTTTAACCAAACAAGCTGCTGAACACCTCTTCCATTTTGGTAACCGCAATGATCTCAATTTTGTATTGCTTGTTATCCAGTCCTTTTTGGTTGTATGAAGATATATAAATCTTTTCAAAACCCAATTTTTGAGCTTCAGAGATGCGTTGTTCGATTCTGCTCACCGGCCGGATCTCCCCTGTTAACCCTACTTCCGCAGCGAAACAGGTTGTTTGTGGAATTGGCAGATCTTCGCTACTTGAAAGCACAGCGCATACCAAAGCAAGGTCAATCCCGGGGTCTTCTACTTTTAATCCTCCTGCAATATTAATGAATACATCTTTTGCTCCTAACCTAAACCCACAACGTTTTTCCAGAACCGCCAGTAACATGGATAACCTTCTTAAATCAAATCCTGTAGAGGAGCGTTGTGGCGTCCCATATGCTGCCGTACTTACCAATGCCTGTGTCTCAATTAATAACGGTCGGTTTCCTTCTAATGTAGCAGCAATGGCAACCCCGCTGGTTGCTTCCTGTCGATTTGTAATTAGTATTTCTGAAGGATTTAATACTTCTTTCAATCCATCGCCATTCATTTCATAAATACCCATTTCATTGGTACTTCCAAAACGATTTTTTGTAGCGCGCAATAAACGGTAAATATGATTACGGTCTCCTTCAAACTGTAAAACCGTATCCACCATATGTTCCAACACTTTTGGTCCGGCAAGACTACCTTCTTTAGTAATATGGCCGATCATAAAAACAGGCACGTTGGTTTCCTTGGCAAATCGTAAAAATTCAGCGGCACATTCACGCACCTGACTAACGCTTCCAGGACTGCTCTCAATAAAACTGGTATGAATAGTTTGTATAGAATCTATAATCACCAATTGCGGCTGCACTTTTTCAATCTGCGTGAAAATATTTTGAGTATTAGTTTCCTGAAGAATGAAGCAACTCTCAGTAGTCATTCCAATTCGTTCAGCGCGCATTTTTATCTGCTGCTCGCTTTCTTCTCCACTCACATACAAAACCCGTAAATTCTTTAACCTTAATGCTAATTGCAACATTAACGTTGACTTTCCAATTCCGGGTTCTCCACCAAACAGCACCAAGCTTCCTGGCACTACACCACCACCCAATACACGGGCTAGTTCCTGTCCGGGCACCGCAATACGCGGATATTCGGCAGTACCAATTTCCTGTAATAAAACAGATTGATTGGAGCGGTTGTTCTCATTCTTGTTTGCCGAAAATAATTGCAGACGGTCATTTTTTGTTTCTTTATGCAGGACTTCTTCTACCAAAGTATTCCATTCTCCGCAACTATTACATTTGCCTGCCCACTTAGCAGCCTGTGCACCGCAACTCTGACAGAAATAAGCTATTTTAGTTTTTGCCACTTGTCTTGATTTTTATAAATCAAAATTACAACAATAGATAGTAAGTGATTGCTACGATTTGTAGCTATTTCAATAAATAATAAACGGGACGCAGATGATACCTATTGTTAGGAATATAAATGATTTTTATACTTGTTGAACTAAAAAATTAGAATGATTAGTCTTCCTAAGAGTAATTAATTATCTACGAAACCTTAAGGGTATTTTTTTTGCCGATATTATCGTAATTCTCCTTTAACCAGGCATCACAGGCTTTATAGCCAAGGTCTTTAAGATACATCATGAAATCCCAGCTTGTATTTAATTTGGAGGATAAGTTAAGATCTCCCAATTCAACATCAGCGCTAATGTTATGTAAATAAACCGGCTTCAAGGTTCCGTCGAGCGTAATTCCTTTTGCCACTAACTCTTGTTTGAATTGAATCAATTTTAACTCTAACAATAAAGAGGAATTAAAACTTAATTCGTTTACCCTGTCCCTGATCTCCTCAATTTTATCGGGCACCACTTTAATATTTTTCGGATTGATCTGGATCAGTAAAATATCATCTGTATCTTCCGTGTGATCGATTAAAGGTTGAATCAAGGGATTTCCACTGTATCCTCCATCCCAATAATATTCGCCATCAATTTCAACAGCATCATACATATATGGTAAGCATGCAGATGCTAAAATAGCTTTCGCTGTAATTTCTTCATGACCAAACACTCTTGCCTCACAGGTTTTTACGTTGGTAGCGCAAACAAATAATTTAGGCGGATTGAGTTTATGAAGTTCGTCAAAATTAATAACCTCATTTAGTATTTTTTCAAGAGGATTATATTGCGTGGGATTTAACTGCTTTGGCGTAAAGCTTTCTGTACTCATACTGAAAAATCGGTAGCTTGGAGAAAAATCCATATTCCCCGGACTCATTACTTTATCAAACCAACTTGGTTGTAAAGGTGATAATTTGCCTGCTTCCGAAATCTTATGCCAGAACTTAACAAGCGTATGCTTTGCTAAATTTCTTCCACCTTTTTTTAATCCATATATTGTGCAAACACCATTCATGGCTCCTGCACTTGTTCCGCACACTCCATCAATCTCAATACGATCATCATCTAGTAACCTATCGATCACTCCCCAGGTATACGCACCGTGAGCACCTCCGCCCTGCAGAGCTAAATCAATTTTCTTTACCTCAGTCATATACCTTAATTATTAAAATCTGTTTACCAAACTTACGTAAAAAAAAGGATAGAAATGGTGTGATGAAAATAGAATGCAAATATAATTTTTCTGTATTGTTTTAGAATGAACTAATACTCAATATCCAAATCGAAACGCTTTTTAAGATCCAATAATGCAGGATTTTTTTCAGCCATTAACTTGAATTTATCTACTGGTTTATAGGCTTTCATTTCACCAACTACTTCCGAAACTTTAATTTCTAATTGAAGAAGCCTGTTTTTTGCCAATTTTCGAAGCTCATCTAGCATATCCTGTTTTATGCCTACTAACATTTCTTTTTGAACTTCATTATTCAGTTCAATTAAAATTGTTTTATCAGCGAAACTAATTTTACTTGATGTTAACGTAGCGTATAATTGCTTATTGCCTGTTGTGGCTTTTTCTTCAGCATATTGTTTAACGGCTGCCAACGCTCTCTCTGGCGACAATTCTACATCGATTGTTTCCTGAGGATCATTTACTACATCCGCTTCAATCACAATAGTTTGTCCCGCAGTAACATTATTTTGTAATAAGAATTGCGATTTAATTTTAAGGTCGGTAAATCCAACAAGGGGTTTATTGCTTGTTTGGATAACGGGTTGCGCAGAAAATTTAGAAGGAATAACAGCCTGCTCCAATGTTTTATTGGCAAGGCGATTATCAGATTCCGGATTTAACTCATTTTTTTTTTCCGCATCCTGAGAGGCGGTCATTAAATAGCTGATCTGCATCAGTGCAATTTCTACCTGCAATCGTTGATTTTTGGCTGCTTTATAATGGATGTCACATTTATTAATGACAGCCAGGGATTTTAATAAAAAAGGTATAGGACACAATTGCGCTTGTTGAGAAAATCTTTGTTTCAGTGCTTCACTCACTTCCAATAACTGAACAGTGAGTTGATCTTTGCTTACTAATAAATTTCTTAAGTGTTCTCCAAAACCAATAATAAAATTATGGCCGTCAAATCCTTTTTTCAGAATCTCATCAAAGGTTACCATAACTTCCGGCAACCGTCCGTTTAAAGCAGCATCCGTTAACTTAAAATAATATTCATAATCAAGTACGTGTAGATTCTCTACAACAGCTTTATAAGTCAGGTGATTGCCGGTAAACGTTACCATTTGATCAAAGATAGAACAGGCATCACGTAATCCGCCATCTGCTTTTTGCGAAATGATCTGCAAAGCTTCCTGTTCAAAAGTAATATGTTCCGTATTGGCTATATGCGCCAACTGATCAGTAATATCTTCTGCTTTAATTCTATTGAAACTAAACACCTGGCAACGGGAAAGAATCGTTGGAATGATCTTATGTTTTTCGGTGGTTGCTAAAATAAATTTTGCATGCTTAGGCGGCTCTTCCAATGTTTTTTGAAAAGCATTAAAGGCAGCATTGGATAACATATGAACCTCATCAATCACATACACTTTGTAATCACCCAATTGTGGCGCAAAGCGAACCTGATCTACCAGGTTACGAATATCTTCAACTGAATTGTTGGATGCCGCATCTAATTCATAAACATTTAAAGATGCTCCCGAATTAAAGGATAAACAGGATTCGCAGGCATCGCATGCTTCTCCGTCTGAAGTTAAATTTGTACAGTTAATAGTTTTAGCAAAGATCCTGGCGCAGGTTGTTTTACCTACTCCCCGCGGACCACAAAATAAATAGGCCTGTGCGATCTTTCCATTTTTTATAGCTTGCTTTAAAGTATTGGTTATATGGCTCTGCCCAACAACTGTGTTAAAGTGTTGAGGGCGATACTTCCTTGCCGATACAATAAAATCATCCATAATAGAGGTATAAATTTACTCTTAATTATCGCCATAAAAAAGGTTAAATTATTAACTGTCTGTGAATAAGTATATATATTTGGTTTAACCTAATTTGCGCTTTTCTGAAACAATTCACTCATATTATCTTTGGCCTTTTAATTCTTTTTGCCTTCAGTGCATTTAGTCAGAATGTGATCAAAGGCGTTGTTACTGAGCCTGATAGCCTTACCCCGATGCCTTTTGTGTATGTAATCAATGCTACAACCGGCCAGGGACAAATGAGTGATGGAAATGGTAAATTCGTAGTCATTGCTAATGATAGAGATTCCATTATATTTTCATTTGTTGGGTATTTGAGGTTAAAGATTTCTGCTGCCAAATTATACAAGGGCTTTTACAAAGAAAGTAAAGTTGTGATGGTAGAAACCGCTTATAGATTAAACCAGGTCATCGTTAGCGACTTTAAATTAAAGCCTTACGAAAAAGATTACATGAAGCGTGTGATACAAGGTTCCAAAACTTCTGTAGTCAACGCAATGGAAAGTCCGATATCGGCGCTGTATATGCAGTTCAGCCAGAAGGGAAAAGAACAGCGGAAATTAGCAAAGATATTTGAGGAAATATTTATACAAGAAGAAGTTGCAAAAAAATTCAACGCCGAAATTTTAAGAAAACTAACGGGTGATGAAAAAATTGACTTTGAAAAATTCAGAAAGTACTGTTATTATTTAAGTAATGATTTTATCATCAACCACGATGGCTATGAACTCTACTACCGCGTGATGGATTGCTACTATCGTTGGAAAGATGAAAAACGATAAGCCTTAAATAATTTTTTCGATCGCTTTCGGAAAATATTCAAACTCCAGTTTTCTAACCTTAGCCGCCAAACTCTCGGGCGTTTCATTCACATCAATAGTGCATTTAGCTTGTAAGATAATTTCGCCTTTATCATACTCTTCATTTACAAAGTGAACAGTCACCCCGCTTTCTGATTCTTTATTTTCTATAACCGCTTTATGCACATTCATTCCATACATACCTATGCCGCCGTATTGTGGAAGAAGAGCAGGATGGATGTTCACTATTTTATTTGGAAATGCTTTAATAAATTGTTCAGGTATTTTTAAAAGAAATCCTGCCAATATAATTAGGTCAATTTTTTCACCTTCTAAAAATTCAATGATCTTTGAAGTGTATTCGTACAGTGCCGACTTACTTATGATTTGCACATTTTTTTTATACTTCTCAGCCCTTTCAATTACTCCTGCTTTATCAGAATTAGTAACAACCAGTTTTATTTTCACCCGTTTATCATTCATAAAATAATTAAACAAATTCTCAGCATTAGTACCTTCTCCTGAAGCAAATATGGCGACGTTTTTCATGAATTAATTTTTATTATAAAACCGGTTCGCGAAAATACAATTTTTATAAAACAAAAACGCCTTCCGGTTTCAGAAGGCGTTTTAATTAGTTAATCAATCAGATTAATCGTTTTTCCTGATCACCGTCACATGACCCACAAAAGGGTGTTTTTCACCTTGTGTATCCGTAACCTCAATTTTATAAATGTAAACTCCTTGTGGCGCTTTTTTAGAACCACCCTTAACCGATCCATCCCATCCTTTTCTAAATTCATTGGTATGGTAAATATTTTCTCCCCATCTGTCAAAGATATCCATTCGGAAATTTTCCTCATCGATGCCAACTCCCATAACAAGTAAATTATCATTTTTACCATTCGCATCCGGTGTAAAGGCATTCGGAATATATATCGCGAAGTCCGGAGTGATCTCAACTAATATTCTTGCAATATCTTTACAGCCTTTGATTGAGGTAGCCACCAGATTAACCGCATATTCCCCTGTGTAACTATATACATGACTTGGGTTAACTACAGTAGAATTATTTAATCCGTTTATTGCTGCAGGATCACCAAAATCCCAATAATAACTAACGGCACCCTGCGAAGTATTTACAAAGTTGATATTCGGATCTAAAATACTAGCCGCTGAAGGATCAGCATAGAATGACGCTACAGGTGGTTTATTGATCAATATATAATTATTTTTTATCTCTGTATTGGAACATCCTGTTACAAGATCCGTGATAACCAATTTAACAGAGAACGTATCTGCTGTTGCATAATTATAAGTCAATGGATTAGTAGTTCCCATTGGATCTTTATTATCGCTGATCCATGAATAGCTATAACTTCCTGCAGTTCCAGGCGTAGCTGTGAAGTCAATATAGGAAGGAGCGCAAGCCTCTAAGGTACTTGCTGTAAAAGTTACTGTTGGTAATGGATTTGTTACTAAAGTAAATACAGTGGTAGCACTTGGCAAGGTACATCCGTCACTTACAATAACACCATAGGTAACTGTAGTTGCAGCTGTTAAAGCTTGTCCTGTTGCTGTGATTGCATTAACGTTTCCTGCGGCAGGCGTCCAGGTGTAGGAATAAGGCCCGCCATTTCCGTTACTCGTCATGATTGGTGTAAAAACAGTTGAACCCGTGTGACATAAAGTTACAGAAGATCCTGCCACACTTAATTGAGGTGTTACATTAATAGTGATCACTTTCGGGCCATCTGTGCAGCCTTTGGTATCACTCACCATCACATTATAAGTAGTCATTGCGGTTGGACTCACTGTATGTGGACCGCCACCTGTAAATGGATTTGCTGTCCAGGTATAAGAATAGGCTGGCGAACCGCTTTGGCCGGAAGCACTTAGCTGCGTGGATTGCCCATAGCAGATAGTTAGATCAGGACTTACCAGAAGAATTAATTTGCCTGGCTGAGTAACACTGATGAGTTGGGAAGTTGCACATCCATTTACATCTGTCAAAGTAGCTGTATAAGCGCCTTGTGCAATACCCGCCACACTTTGTGTTAGGGCTGACGCTGTTGTTGTTTGAGATATTGGGCTTGACCATGCAACCGTGTATGGACCTGTGCCTGATGTGTAATTAAGAGTGATATCGCCGTTTGACATTCCAAAACAACTTGGTTTTGTTACTACCGGGCTCGAGAAAATCGGACTTGGCGCATTGTTCACGTTCACTGTTTGAGTAATGGAACATCCGTTAAAATCTGTGATCACACATTGCCAGTTACTTCCGGGAGCCATGTTGCTGGCTATTAATCCTTGTTGTGCCGGAGCCGTGTTCCAGTTCAATGTATAAGAAGGTGTTCCGCCACCTACAGTTACAGTAGCTGAACCGTTAGTAAGTCCACATTTTGCCGGTAAAGAAGTATAAGTACTGGTTAATGCAGATGGCTCTA
>JANPOX010000731.1:0-5995 GCA_031428235.1 Bacteroidia bacterium
AACCCTGTAAAAATTTGCTTTTTTCAGATCTCTGAAGGCAATAGTTACATGAGGATGAAAACCACGCATATCGTCTGACTGGTTAAAAATTTGAAGATGTTGTTTGACATGTCTGACCAATTGTTTTTGAAGTTCAAAAAGACTTTCCTCTTCTTCGACATTAATATAAACAACACGAGGTTCAAAGCACCCGAAGTTTTTTATTGCAATCGATAAAGAACTTGGGAATTGAAAAGTCTGGAGACAGGCCGTTAATTTATCCTCTTTATTTTCTTCAAATGAAAAAGGCATGTGAAGTGTGATATGCCCTGGGGATCTTAATGCCCCTTTAGTTTGGTAATTTTCAAAAATATTTTTTTTAATCGCATGAATTTCTGACAATAGAGGTTCGGGGGGAACAATGGCGATGAAATATTTTTGCAGCATGCTAAATTTTTATACCTACCATTAACACATCATCCACTTGTTCCATATTTCCTTTCCAGTTTGAGAATGTCATTTCCAAATTATGTTTTTGCTCATCAAACGATACGTCGTTGAAGGCAAGCAACAGTTCATTTAACTGTTTGTACTTAAATTTCTTTCCTTTCGGGCCGCCAAACTGGTCGGCATAACCATCGGTATATAAGTATAAAGAATCACCTTTCTTTAATTCTATAGAGTGCATGGAAAACGATTCCGTTCTTTCTCCTTTTCCAACCGGCATTTTATCTTTTGGTAATTCAATGATCTCGGTATTTCTAATTAAAACCGGCGCATTATTGGCAGCCGCATACGTTATTATTTGAGATTCGCCAGCGGGCACTTCATTATTTATACATATTAAAATGCCATCCATACCATCCTGTTGGCCTCCATCACTGATAGTTGAAATTAATCGTTGTCGCACATAATTAAAAACCTCGTTTGGCTTTTCGATATTTTTTTCTTTGATAGCCTCACTTAAAAACCCCATGTTTAGCAAACTCATAAATGCACCGGGAACCCCATGTCCTGTACTATCACATATGGCCAGATAAAATTTACTATTATGCTCGGTTGCCCAATAAAAATCGCCACTCACAATGTCTTTAGGCTTAAAGAAAATAAAATTATTTTGAATGTTTTTAGTTATAAAATCAGAATTAGCAATTAAAGCAGTTTGTATTCGTTTAGCATAATGTATAGAATCGATTGTTTCTTTTTGATGCTCTTCCACCAATTCTTTTTGCTTTTGCAATTCAGTCTTTTGTTCTTGAATTAAGTGATTTTGCTTTTTAGTAATTTTAAATCTGTTGTACATAAGGGCTCCAAATAACGCCACTAATATAATTCCGCCATATAAAGCAAAACGTTGTGTTTTTTCTTGTTTCAGCTGAGCGGTTGTAACTTTTTTCTCTTCATAAACCTTTACGCTATCAGCCGCTGCTTTTTTCTCATACATATATTGAAATTGTTTCTGCAGCGTTGCTTTTCGATTATTCTGGCTTTTCAAACTGTCACGCATGCTTATTTCCAATTCGTACATTTTAAAGGCATCTTCAAATTTGTTTAATTTACTGTAAATGTTTTTTAAAGTGTTGGCGTTCCTCAAAATTAGTTCAGGGTGCCCAACTTCTTTGGCAATATCCATGCTGCGATTAGCAGTAGATAGGGCCTTGTTTATGTTTCCTTGTTTAAAATATAAATTAGAAATATTGTTGGTCACATAAGCGCCTCCAATCTTGTTTCCAATTTCAGCATGAAGTGTAAAACTTTTTTCAAAATAAGCCATTGCTTTCCCAATACTATCATCTATATCTTTGTATAAGATCGCAATATTGTTTAGTGAATATGCCATTCCTCTCTTATCATTTATTTCCGTTTGGATTTTTAAGCTTTTCTGATAATACTCTAATGCAATTGCCTTTCCTCCACTAGCACACTCTTTTCTACAAGCAGGATCTCCATATTTTTCATAAGTAGCTCCAATGTTATTCAGTGATTGTGATTCGCCCCGTCTGTCACCTGTTTCTTTCCTGTATTTTAAGCTTTTATTATAATATTCAAGCGCTTTTACAATTTCTCCCTGATTTATATACAAATACCCAATATCATTTAATGACATTGCAATTTCAGCCTTGTCATTAATTTCTTCTTGAATTTTTAAAGCTTTATGGTAGTATTCCAAAGCCATTGGTATATCCCCACTATTATCATATGTGAAACCGAGGTTATGGAACGCACTGGCCATTCCAATTTTATATTGATTTTCGATATGCGCATCGAGACTTTTATTATAATATTCTATGGCTTCTTTGATATTTCCTTCCTCTGCCTTAATAATTCCTATGTTATTTAATGCAGATGCCTTAGCTTTTAATAAAGATGTTTTTTCAAAAGCATTTGCTTTTTTCAAAGCTTTGTCGATTATATTTATAGTGACTTTACTTAAAGGTAAAACGGTATCAGGCTTGGATTCATAGAGTAATTCAGTGATAGCAATTAATAAATTGCATTTCATAGTATCATTCTGGGCTTTTATTAATTCTTTATTTAATGAATCAAGAGAATTGGATTGTGATACCATCTCTGAATGGAGAATAATAACAAGAAATAAAAAAAAATATTTTTTCATATTTATAGTAACCAACAAATTTTTATTCTGCAAGCCTGACATCACGTTTAATTAAAAGAATGAGTCTAAACTAAATCATAAAATTTAAGCGACAAAGCCTGCTAAAGAATTATATTTGTACATAAAAATAAACAAAATTACTTACCCAAAAAATATTATTAAGATGGCAGATGATCTTCAAATTATTGGTGAAACAAAAGAAGAAAAATACAAATCTCTTTTGCCACAGATAAAAGCATTAATGGATGGAGAGCATGATGCTATTGCTAATATGGCAAATATTTGTGCGGCGCTTAAATCTGGTTTTGATTTTTTTTGGGTGGGGTTTTATCTTGTGAAAGAAAACCAACTAGTGTTGGGGCCATTTCAAGGACCGGTGGCTTGTACACGAATTCATTTAGGCAAAGGTGTTTGCGGAACAGCCTGGAAAAACAAAGAAGTAATTATTGTGGATGATGTGGATGCTTTTCCTGGCCACATAGCTTGCAGCTCCTTATCTAAATCTGAAATTGTATTGCCGATTTATAATTCACACAAAGTAGTAATAGGTGTTTTAGATGTGGACAGTGATCACTATGGATCTTTTGATTCTATTGATGAATTATATTTAAAACAGATTATTCAATTGTTAATGTTTTAAGTAGTCAAAATCATTTAAGATTTTTGGTTTGTAATTTCGTACAATTTTCGTAACCTTTGGTATTAAAATTTAAAACAAGTTTAAAAAACAAAACAATGGAGATAACACGTGTATTTGATATTTTAGAATTATATAAAACTAAATATAGGAAAGAAGATATTTTATCTGCAAAAGAAAACAAACAATGGAAAAAATACAGCAGCGATGATTTGATTAATTACGCCAATATGGTAAGTAATGGATTATTGGCTCTTGGCTTGACCGATAAAGACAAAGTAGCTATTATATCAAACAACCGCCCCGAATGGAATTTTTGTGATTTTGGTTGCCAACAGGCCAATATTGTAACGGTTCCCATTTTCCCAACCATTAGTAATACTGATCTTCAATTTATTTTAAATCATGCGGAAGTTAAAGCCGTTTTTATTTCTGACAAATCAATCTACGCTAAATTAGTTACTATTGAAAAGGAAATCCCTCATTTAAAACACATTATCAGTTTTAATGCTATAGATGGAATTATGTCTTTTAAAGATTTTTTGGAACTCGGTAAAAAAAATGAGTCGATCGAAAAAATCGAAGCTATAAAAAAATCTATTCTACCATCTAACCTTTTAACAATACTTTATACTTCAGGTACCACTGGTACTCCAAAAGGTGTAATGATCACTCACCACAATCTGGTATCTAATATATTAGCAGTTCAGGATTTTGCTCCTTTTGAAAGTTGGTGGAAAGCATTAAGTTTTTTACCTCTTAATCATGTGTATGAACGTATGGTTTGCACCTTGTATTTATATAAAGGCATATCTGTATATTATGCTGAGGGCCTCGAAACAATTGGAGATAATTTAAAAGAAATTCAACCACAGATTTTTGTTTCTGTGCCTCGGTTGATTGAAAGGGTTTATGAAAAAATTACAGGAACAGGCGAAAAACTTACCGGCTTTAAACGTAAGATCTTTGACTGGAGTATGCGCCTTGCCAACAGTTATGAATTAAATAATAAAAACGGACTCTGGTATAAAATACAACATAAAATCGCTGACAAATTAGTTTTCAGTAAATGGCGTGCAGCAGTTGGCGGAAAACTTAAGTGTATTGCTTCAGGGGGAGCAGCGCTTAATCCTAAGCTTGAACGTATTTTTTTATGTGCTGATATTATTTGTTTGCAAGGTTATGGTTTAACGGAGACTTGTGTTGTAGTGAGCGTTAATCATTTTGGAGAAGATAATATTCGTATTGGCACCTGTGGGCCGGTTATTGATGGTGTTTCCGTGAAAATTGCAGAAGAAGACGGAGAAATTTTAGTGAAAGGACCCAATTTAATGTTAGGTTATTATAAAAATCCGGAAGCAACCGCAGAAGTAATGGATAGTGAAGGATGGTTTCACACCGGTGATGTTGGTACCTTTATTGAAGGTCGCTTTTTAAAAATAACTGATCGTAAAAAAGAAATATTTAAAACCAGTTCCGGAAAATACATTGCTCCTTTAATGATTGAGAACAAAATTAAAGAATGCCGTTTTGTTGAGCAAAGCATGATCGTTGGTGAGAATCAGAAATTTGCTTCTGCTATTATTGTTCCATCCTTTATTAATTTTAAAGAATATTGTAAGGATAATAATATTTCATGGACTAACAACGAGGACATGAGTAAACATGAAGAGTTGAAACGTTTGATTAATGATCATGTTAAGTTGATGAATAAATCACTTGCTCCTTATGAGCAATTAAAGCGCGTAGCTATTTTAAGCAAAGAATGGAGTATTGAAGGCGGAGAACTAACACCAAAAATGAGCTTGAAGCGCAAGATCATTAAAGAAAAAAATATGGAGGCAATAAATAAAATTTTCGCCGTTGAGGATTAAAATATAATGCCTCCACAACACCCTATTTCTGATAAACTCATAGCCTGGTATAAAAAAAACAAGCGTGATCTCCCATGGAGAGATACAAAAGATCCCTATAAGATCTGGTTGTCAGAAATAATTTTACAGCAAACACAGGTTGTACAAGGACTTAATTATTATAATAAATTCATTGATACATTTCCAACAGTTATTGATCTCGCAAATGCCCCCGAAGACAAAGTGATGCGCTTATGGCAAGGACTTGGATATTATTCAAGAGCGAGAAACTTACACGCGGCTTCCAAAACAATTAAGATAAATCATAACGAAAAATTCCCTGATTCTTACGACTCTATTAAAGACCTAAAAGGTGTTGGAGATTATACCGCTGCAGCTATTTCCTCTTTCGCGTTTGATTTGCCCTATGCTGTTGTAGATGGTAATGTTTACAGAGTTTTATCTCGTTTGTTTGATATCAGCACATCAATTAATTCTACATCAGGAAAAAAGGAATTTCAGCTGTTAGCAGATGAGTTGCTAAATCAAAAACAGCCGGCTCTGCATAACAGTGCCATGATGGAATTTGGTGCATTGTGGTGCAAGCCTCAAAATCCAAGGTGTGAAAATTGTCCGGTTCAGATGCATTGTCTTGCTTTTCAAAATAACAGAGTTGCACAAAGGCCGGTTAAGGATAAAAAAATAAAAATAAAGGAACGGTTTCTTCATTACTTCATTTTTAATTACAAGGACTTGATCTACATACAAAAACGAACAGCGAAAGATATTTGGCAAAACCTGTATGAATTTTATTTAATTGAGACACCAGAATCAACTTCTTCAGAAATTGTACTAAAGGATAAAACGCTCAAAAATCTGGCTCCTGAGCTTACAGTAAAATCGATTAGT
>JANPOX010000732.1:0-2481 GCA_031428235.1 Bacteroidia bacterium
AAAAACATTTAGATATTTAATAGATGCTGATATTTCCTTGGATATTTATGGAGAAGGATTTTTAAGGCCGGAATTGGAAAATTACATAGCATCGAATAAATTGAGAGTAAGGTTAATGGGTAGCATGGCCATTACTATGGACATCTTCGTTGCCTATGACGCCTTCTTGATGACTTCATTAAATGAAGGGATGCCAATTTCCCTTTTAGAAGCCCTCAATTTTGGTATGCCTTGTATACTGCCAGATCACCTTCCTGTAATGAAGCAGGTAGCACAAAATGCAGGTTTATATTTTTCTATCAAAGATGTAAACTCTCTAAAAAATCTTCTAATGAACTTATTAAATCATAAAGAGGCATTACAGGACATGTCATCAGAGTCAAAAAAACAAGTTGCTTTTTTTTCCATAGATACCCATGTCGAAAAATTAGCAGGTTTATATAGAGTGAATTCTTTAAACTATAAGAAAAATAATATTATCATTATTATAGATAATTTAGAGAGAGGTGGTGCAGAAACAATGTTAATCAATTTGCTGCCAGATCTAAATAGGGTGTATAATGTTGTGTTAGTTACGCTAAATAATAACACAGACTTTACAGAAAATGAAGCAGAAACTTATGCCAAGTATAACCTGGGATATAAATCGTTTTTACATTTACCAAAATCTGTCAACCAACTAAAAAAGGTAATTCAAAAATATAATCCCGTCTTGGTGCATACCCAGTTATATTTAAGTACTATTATCGGTAGAATTGCTGTCCCGCATCATATTCCTTTTGTTTTTAGTATTCACAGCCTTTTAAGTAAAGATGCCTTTGAGCGAAGCAAAATTTCTCTTTATCTAGAACGTCTTACCTACCATCGAAGACAGACAATTATAAGCGTTTCAGAAATTGTTTTTAAAGACTATTCTGCTAATATAAAAGTAAAAGGACCGAACTTCATCCTTAATAATTTCGTTCACAATAAGTTTTTTAAACATCCGTATGATTTTAGTAAGAAAAACTTAAGTACAATTAGTCTTGTTGCGGTAGGCAATCTTAAAGAGGTAAAGAATTATACTTTTCTATTACATGTAATTAAGGAGGTCAAGGATAAAATTTCCATTACACTTGATATTGTGGGTGAGGGCCCATTAAATGAAGAATTACAAGAATTTATTGACGTTCATCAGCTTCCCGTGAAACTTTTGGGCTCACGATCGGACGTGGATTTATTGTTACCTAATTATGATGGATTCGTAATGTGCTCGTTACACGAGGGCTTTGGTAATGCGCCGGTTGAAGCCATGGCAGTAGGCTTGCCATTAATTTTAAATGATCTTAATGTAATGAAAGAAATGTCTAAGGGGAATGCGCTTTTTTATAAGTCTCGAGACATTAATTCTTTGTCAAATATTCTTTTAGAATTTGGAAATATGAAACCTATTTTACAAGAGTTATCGAAGCAGGGAAAATTAAATGCCAAAGAATATTATTCTCAGGATTCCTATTTTTTGCAATTAAAAAATATATATCATAAACTGACTGTAAGTATCAATCAATCAAAAAAGGCAATGTTATGATGTTTTGCAAATGTTTAATGATAAAACAAGAAACCGAGACTTTTTTATTTCCAAGCAATAATATTAAATATAGTTTGATTTATAGCTAGCCTGAAATGTATTAAAATATTTATAACCTACATTTGCAACCTTTGTCTAATGATGAATTTTTTTATAAAGAAATCATTAAAGGTGGAATTACTAAAACATTAAATTTGAAGCGTAAGAAGATACTTATTGTTTGCCCAAATCCTGAAGGATTTGCTCCGGGTCAGCGTTTAAAATATGAACAATATTTTGACAATTGGCGAGACAATGGGTACGATATTACAGTGAAGCCTTTTATTTCAGAATCTTTCCAGAAAATAATTTATAAAAAAGGCTTTTTTTTTGGTAAATTATATCATACAATCCTTGGGTATGGTAACAGGTTAAAACTTCTAGGGCAAATAAAAGATTATGATATTGTCTACATCTTTCTATGGGTAACACCTTTTGGTTTTCCTATATTTGAAAGGTTATATTGTAAACTAGCAAAGAAAGTAATTTACGATATTGATGATTTAGTGTATACCACTAATACAAGTGCACCATGGTATTCGAAGTTATTTAAAACTAAATTCAAGCCTATTTACCTGATGAAAAAGGCAGGGCATGTAATAACGTGTACACCTTATTTAGATCAGTTTGTAAGAAAGTACAACCATAATACTACAGATATTTCCTCGACAGTTGATACTGCTAAAAAATACCTCTGCGTAAATTCTTATACAAATGATAACCCTCTAGTTATTGGGTGGAGTGGAAGTCATTCAACGATTCGATATTTTATGATTTTGAAAGACGTATTGTTAGCAATACAAAAAAAATATCCTACAATAATTATTAAAGTAATGGGCGGCAGCAATATTGCAATATCAGACTTAAAAGTTGAC
>JANPOX010000733.1:0-6210 GCA_031428235.1 Bacteroidia bacterium
CTTGACTTGCCGCTTCCACTAACTCCGGTAACGCAAATAAATTTCCCTAAAGGAATTTCAACACTCACATTTTTTAAATTGTGTCCGGTACAACCTTTCAAAACTAATTTTTTTCCATTTCCTTTTCTTCTGACTTTCGGAACTTCAATGCTTCTTTTTCCGGTAATATAATCAGCAGTGATGGTGTTAAACTTCAGCATTTCTTTTGGAGGTGCAGCTGCAATCACTCTTCCGCCATGCACTCCGGCACCCGGGCCAATATCAATGACATAATCACTTTCAACAATCATATCTTTATCGTGTTCTACTACCAACACACTATTCCCAACATCTCTTAAATTTTTTAATGCTTCAATCAGGCGAACATTATCCCGCTGATGGAGACCAATGCTTGGTTCATCTAAAATATAAAGCACTCCAACCAATTGTGAACCAATTTGAGTTGCTAAACGGATACGCTGTGCTTCTCCGCCGCTCAATGTTTTGGAAGAACGGTTCAGGGTAACATAATCTAATCCTACTTCTAATAAAAAACCAATACGTGTCCTGATCTCTTTTAAAACTTCTTTAGCAATCACGTTCTGCGATTTATTCAAACGCTTTTCAATTCCTTTAAACCAATCGTTTAAAATATTGATGTCCATTTCAGAAAGCTCAGAAATGTTTTTATTATCAATTTTAAAGTAGAGCGCTTCTTTTTTTAATCGTGTACCGTCACAAGTTTCACAATTAATTTTATTGGTAAATCCTTCCACCCATCTGCTCATCGCAGGAGAAGGGTTCTCTTCTGCCTGACGGGAAATATACGTAGCAATACCATCAAAGGCAGAGCTGTAACCGTTAGAATTACTATCCGATTTTATCGTAAATAATTCTTCTGTTCCATTCAATAAAATATTCACCGCTTCTTCAGGAATATCTTCAAAAGGTGTATCCAATGTGAATTTATATTTTTCGCCAATAGCTTCAATTTGTTTGAACACCCAAATTTGTTTAGATGGCCCAAGAGGAGCAATAGCGCCTTTTCTTATAGAAATACTTTGATTTGGAACAATTTTACTAATGTCCACTTCTGACACTACACCTAAGCCATTGCAATGAGGACAAGCCCCGTAAGGAGAATTAAATGAAAATAAATTTGGTGCCGGTTCATCATAAGAAATTCCACTAGTGGGACACATTAAAGAACGGCTAAAGAATTGTACTTTTCCAAAACCAAAATCTGCCGTTGATTTCTTTTTTGCTTTGGCAGTCTCTTCTTGATGTTCAAGAACCATAATAGTTCCTTTTCCTTGTTTCATAGCTGTTTGCAAAGATTGGTGCAAACGTGTTTTTATATCTTTGATGATTTCCAAACGGTCAATCACTATTTCAATATCATGAATCTTATAACGGTCAACTTGCATCTTAGGAGTGATGTCAACAATATCGCCATCGATTCTTACTTTATTAAAACCTTTTTTACGAATGTCTTCAAACAATTCTCGGTAGTGACCTTTACGGCCTTTTACCACAGGCGCCAGTAAATTTATTTTTTTTGCTTTATATTTTTCAAGGATCAAATCAATGATCTGATCATCACTGTAACGTACCATTTTTTCGCCGGAAACATAGGAATAGGCTTCACCTGCACGGGCATAGAGTAAACGTAAAAAGTCATAAATCTCTGTTATAGTGCCAACAGTAGACCGTGGGTTTTTGTTCACCGTTTTTTGTTCGATAGAAATAACCGGACTTAGGCCTGAGATTTTGTCAACATCAGGCCGTTCCATATTACCAAGGAATTGCCTGGCATAACTTGAAAAACTTTCTATGTAACGTCTTTGGCCTTCTGCATAAATTGTATCGAAAGCTAATGATGATTTTCCGCTTCCGCTTAAACCTGTAAGTACTACTAATTTATTTCTTGGTATTGTGAGTGATATATCTTTTAAGTTATGTGCCCTTGCACCGATAACTTCTATTTGTTCTTCTTCCATTATTTTATTTAAGATACTAAAGATAGAAAATAGATACCACAGGATTTCTTAATAAGTCATAAATAATTCCAGGTTTTAGGGCTTCTTTATCGTATCAATTATTGATTTGATCGAATCGGGAGTGATAGATTTAATGAGGATTGTGTCGTTCGAAATTTCTTGCGGAAATACATCGTTAAAATAAATACTCAGATCAATATCTTTATTTTTCGGAATCTTAAACTGATATGTTTTTTTGTCCGGATTATTTAGTTGTTCCCCAATAAGCCAAGGGTTGAAAGTTTTGAGTGTAACCACATTGGTGCCGATATATTTTGCAAAGGAATGTAAATTTGTGATGGTTGAATCCACTTTCACTATTTTAAAAGCAGGAAATCCGCCTGATTTTTTTATTTTATTCTTCACTCCAAAATGTTCAGGATTTGATAATAAAGTTTTAAAAGCGAGAATACGATAAATAAAACTTCCTGTTTCATTGTTTAATAGAAGATCGTAATAATTATTAGTGTTTTGTTTTTTTAAAGCGTTTTGAATACCGCCAATTCCAACATTATAGGCAGCAGCTGATAATGTCCAGTTATTAAAATACGCATGCGCATCTTTAAAATGTTTACAAGCAACATAAGTGGCTTTTTCAACATCCAATCGTTCGTCAACTTCATCATTAACGATCAACCCATAATGCTGCGCTGTTTGTGGCATTAATTGCCAGAAGCCGGCTGCGCCCATCGGAGAAATGGCATTAGATAAATGACTTTCAATAATGGCTACATATTTAAAATCATCAGGAACACCTTCTTTTTTGAGAATGGGTTGTATCAGAGGAAACCATTTTTGGGCCTTTACGAAGAGCGTGAGTGATGAATTTTTCCATGTTTTATTGGCAAAGAATTCTTTTTCAAGACTTTCTTTTATTTCATAATCGTTTTGAGGAACACGTTCTCCTGCAAATTCTAAATTGACGGGAATATTTAATCCTAAAACTTTGAAATTAGCATTGGAATAATCATATGAATTATTGTTTGGTTGGAAAACAGAGAAGCGGATCATCATTGTGATCAGGATCCACGAAACAAAGCACAAACAGACTTTTTGATAGAGAGGTGATGATTCGTGAAAAAACTTTAATATCCAAACAGATATGGTCACTTTCTTTTTATAATCGTATTCAGATATAAAGATACAAAAGCAATTGCACAAAAAATAATGGAAATAACCATCCATATTGTTTGGTAATTCAGGATTTGGTTAAGTGCTAAGGAGAGCCCCGTTAATCCTATTCCAAAAAAGAGGATTGCAATTCGCTTTTCCGTAATCCCTTTAAAGAATAAATGATGTGTGGTATGGTCTTTTCCTCCAACAAATGGTGATTGACCCCTTCTGATTCTGTTGATACTCACAGTGATAGTATCGGTTATCGGTAATATAAAAACAAGACCCACAGAAAGAAAACCTAAGAAAACAGGATTTACTGCAAACCAGCAATTATTGACAAGGGAAAAAGAATTCCAGCAATAATCAATGCCTACAACAGATAAAAATGCCCCCAAAAACTGACTTCCGGTATCTCCCATAAACATTTTAGCGGGGTGCCAGTTATAAACTAAAAAGCCAAGTAAGGCGCCTAGAACTCCTAAACTTAAAATAGGAATAGGAGATAGTAAAAGGTTTAAATTAATGTTTAAGATGATTGCGAAAAACAGAATAACGATTGATACAATGGTTGTAATTCCATCCATATTATCAAGCATATTAATGGAGTTCATTAAACCAATGACCCAAAAAACGGTTAAACCAAAATTTAAGCCTTCAATAGTAAAGATATTTATTTTTGTGCCGGTAAAATATAAAACCAATCCACAAATTAGTTGAGTAATGAACTTAAGAAGGGGTTGTGTATTATAAGCATCGTCTGCAAGTCCCATTAAAAATGCCATGGTACATACTATAAATACGCCAATAATTTTAAGATTATTGTATTGAAGTGGAAGTAAATTATCAATAAAATTAAGAATGATAAAGGAGATGAGAAATATTACAAAAAATGAAATGCCACCAACAGAAGGGCGAACAGATGGGCTCCAACGGATTTCTTTTGAACCGGGTTGTTGCCTGACTCCAAGGGTTTGTGCAAATTTTAATAAAATAGAATTAAAAACAAGTGAAAGTATAAAAGTAGTACCAATCGATAATACAACAAATAACAAAATATTGTTTTGAAAATAAGTCATTAAAAAGGACTTTCGAATTCTTTAAACTTGGTTCCTGTTAAGTCTTTTTCTGATAAGATGGGGTTTTCAATATTCCAGTTTATTTGCAGATCTATATCGTTCCATAATACAGTTCCTTCCGATGATTTATTATAAAGGTTGGTACATTTGTAAGAGAAAATCGTATTGTCTTGCAAAGTTAAAAAACCGTGTGCAAACCCCGGGGGAATGTAAAACATGGTTTTGTTCTCTTCTGTCAATTCAATTGCTACATGTTGACCATAGGTGGGAGAATTCTTTCTGATATCAACGGCGATATCTAAAACAGCTCCTGTAATTACACGAACAAGTTTTCCCTGGTCAAATGGGGGCGATTGAAAATGCAAACCTCTTAATACACCAGCATTGGATAATGATTGATTATCCTGAACGAAATGAGCGGTTATTCCGTGTTGCTTAAAAACGCCTTCATTGTAGCTTTCAAAAAAATATCCTCTTGGATCAGCAAAGACCTTGGGTTTAATAATTAAAAGATCTTTAATATGTGTTTCAATTATTTCCATAATTTAGAAAATCCTTTCTTTTTATCTGTTTTTTCGTCTGAGTAATATCCATTTCCGTAACCATACCCATGCCCATACCCATAACCATATTTATAACCATAGTTTGACCGCTCAGTATCAACTCCATTTAATATCATTGATAAATTTTTGATATTACCTTCGTTAATCAATTTATCCAATATTTGGACAAACGCTTTTTTAGAATAATCTGCTCTGAATACATAAATAGGAAAATCTGCTTTTTGAATAGTTGTAATACCATCGGTTACCAGTCCTATTGGTGGGTTATCGAAAACGATATAATCATAATCTAACTTTAGCTCTTCTATTAATAGATTTAATCTGTTACTGATAATTAATTCAGAAGGGTTTGGTGGAATGGGCCCCGCGGTAATATAATCCAGATTAGGAAAATGACTTTTATTGATACAATCTTTTGTAGGAGTCATATCTGTTAAAATTGTACTCATCCCTACATCGTTTGAAACTCCAAAACCTTTATGAATTTTAGGTTTTCTCATATCCAAATCTAAAAGAATTACTTTTTTTCCAGTATAGGCAAGAATACCTGCAACGTTTAAACAAACAAAGGTTTTTCCTTCTCCTGAAATGGAAGAAGTGACCGCAATTATTTTTGCACCTTCCGTATTATTTATGAAATTAAGATTGGAACGGATACTTCTGAAAGCTTCTGATATTTGGGATTTAGGGTCTTTATCAACTACCAATTGAGAAACCGGTACATCGCTTTGGTAATTAGGAACAATTCCTAAAACTGAAATAGAAGCATCTATGTTATTAACGACATCATTAATTGAGGTAATCTTATCATGAAGAAAGTAACGAATAAAAACCAGGAGTAAGGATAATAATAAGCCTGTAAGTATCGCAATGAGGATTGTAGTCCTTTTATTTGGAGAAATCCATGATCCATCACTAATCGCTTCTTCTAAAATAACATTTTCAGATACAAAACCTGCTTTTGAAATTGAAAATTCAGTTTTCTTTTCCAATAACATGGTATAATATTTTTCACTGATGCTAAACAACCTCATTAAACGGGAATGTTCCAGATCTTCATCAGGGTTATTTACATTTTTACTTTTATATTCAGAATATTTTTGAGTTAAAGCAGTATATTTCGATTTGTATTTTAAACGAACTGCATTAATGGTTTCGATCAACAGTTTTTTTTGGGTTTCAATTTGGAAATTAATTTGTTTAACATTTTCGCTATTTGGAGTTACCATATATAAAAGGTCTTCTTTTTCCAATAATAGTTTCTGAATACTTTGAGTATATTCTTTTATAGCATTTTCATATTCGGTACCTGATATTAATGAAATTAACTGGTATGTATCAATACTTTTGTTTTTTAAAATATTTTGTTGAAGTTCTGCCAGGATTTTTTCATCCAGTTCAACTTTCAATATGTCGTCTTCAATCTTTGATATTCTC
>JANPOX010000734.1:0-2026 GCA_031428235.1 Bacteroidia bacterium
TAAAACAGCGGCTTTTGCATTACCCATTTTACAATTAATGGATGCAAACAAAAAGCCAAATCAACGCAGAGAAATTAAAGCATTAATATTAGCACCTACCCGGGAATTAGCTACACAAATCAGCGAAAATTTCAGAGAATATGGTGCGAATTTAGGCTTTAAACACGCAGTGATTTTCGGTGGAGTTTCTCAGTTTCATCAGGTTGTAGCTATTAAAACCGGAATTGATATCTTAATTGCAACGCCCGGACGTTTATTAGATTTAATGCAACAAGGTTTAATAAAATTAGGCGCAGTAGAATATTTTGTGTTGGATGAAGCAGATCGTATGTTAGATATGGGCTTTATCAATGATATGAAAAAGGTAATTGCAAAATTACCGGTAAAAAGACAAACCATGTTCTTTTCAGCCACAGCTGCTCCTAATATCATGAAGCTTGCTAATACGATCCTAAATAATCCCGTTAGTGTAGCCGTTAACCCGGTTTCATCAACAGCAACTTTAGTAAAACAGTCGGTATACTTTGTTCAAAAAACGAAGAAAAGTGCTTTACTGAAATTCATTTTAGACGATAAAAAAATTAAACATGTTTTGATATTTACAAGAACAAAACATGGTGCGGATAAAGTAGCAAAAGCTTTAAATGCTTTTCATATTAAAGCGGAAGCAATTCACGGAAATAAATCTCAAAATAACCGCGAAAAAGCGTTAAAAGGTTTTAAAGACAGAACAATCAATGTATTAGTAGCAACAGATATTGCCTCAAGAGGTATTGACGTGGATAAATTAACACATGTGATTAATTACGAAATTCCAGAGCAGGCAGAAGCTTATGTTCACCGTATTGGTAGAACAGGTAGAGCAGGGGAGAGTGGAGAAGCTATTTCATTATGTAGTCACGAAGAATTACCTTATTTTAAAGGCATACAAAAACTAATTAAAAAAGATATCGATGTAATAAAAAAACATCCTTATTCATAAAGCATTCTTAAGTTAAGAATAACAACAAATAAAAAAAATAACAACAACAAAAAACAAAAAAAATGAAAAACGGAGTAGTAAAATTTTACAACGAAGCTAAAGGTTTCGGGTTTATTAAAGAAGAAAATGGTCCAGAGATCTTTGTTCACGCAACAGGTTTACAAGAAGAAATTCGCGAAAACGATAATGTTGTATTTGATGTACAAGATGGTAAAAAAGGATTAAACGCGGTTAACGTAAAGTTAGCTTAATCCATAAAAAATAAAATAACAATTAAAATAAATAATATGAAAAACGGAGTAGTAAAATTTTACAATGAGGCTAAAGGTTTCGGATTTATCAAAGAAGAAAACGGTCCAGAAATTTTTGTTCACGCAACAGGTTTAGAGGAAGAAATTCGCGAAAACGATAACGTTGTATTTGACGTGCAAGAAGGTAAAAAAGGATTAAATGCTGTTAACGTTAAGTTAGCTTAATCCATTCAAAAAAATAACAACAATAAAAACAATAATATGAAAAACGGAGTAGTAAAATTTTATAACGAAGCTAAAGGTTTCGGATTCATCAAAGAAGAAAACGGTCCAGAAATTTTTGTTCATGCAACAGGTTTACAGGAAGAAATTCGTGAGAACGACGAAGTTGTATTTGATGTACAAGAAGGTAAAAAAGGATTAAATGCAGTAAACGTTAAGTTAGCTTAATTTTAATTTCAAATATCTATAAAAAAACCCGCTAATTTAGCGGGTTTTTTTTATTTTATAAAACTTAGGAGTCGTTTAATCAACTTGTCTTTTGCAACCTCAACCCTATTTTATTTTTACTATTTAAATAGATTGACAAATGAATCTTTCCAGCTTTTTTTTGACTTTGTAGAAGGACAAACAAACTCCGTTGTTTTAGCATCTGTCTTTTGAATTGCACCATAACCTCCTGCAATATCAATTAATTTGGAATAACCTTTTCTCTTTAAAAGAGAGGCCGTAATCATACTCCGATAACCACCTGCACAGTGAATATGGTATTCTTTTTCTTTGGAAAGAGAAT
>JANPOX010000735.1:0-4693 GCA_031428235.1 Bacteroidia bacterium
GTACCTGAACCAGTTCATTATTATATCTTAAAAATGCATTTTTGGAAAGATCAGAAGTAGTTGCCATAAGTTTGGTTTTTTAGAGGCGCCAAGATACTACCAATGAATGAGAAAGGCAAGAAATTATTTTATTTCACTGAAGGGCTTATTTGTAATACGGTACAATTGCCAGTCTTTATAATCAAAATGCCACCATTCATATTTGTAAACCGTAAAATTTTCTTCCTGCATTTTTGAAATTAAAAGGTCTCTCGCTCTTTTTTGTTCTTCGGTTCCGCCTGAATAATCAAAATAGGATCGTTCGGTCATTTCATCATAAACACCTGGCATTGGTATTTCTTTCCCGGTTTTTAAATCATACAAACTAACGTCAACGGCGCAACCTCTATTGTGACGGGAACCTTCTTTTGGATCAGCTACAAATTTTTTATTTTCTTTGGAGGTAATATCGTAAAAAAGTTTAGTTACATCCCATGGTCTGTATCCATCAAACACCAGTAACCCATAACCTAGAGGTTTTAAAGATGCATTAATCCTCTTTAATGATTCCGCAGCATCCTTTTGTAAAAAGGCCCTGGCTTCTTTATAAACTGCTTGTTTGGCGAAATTATTTGGGGTGGCATACCTGATATCTAAATGAATGGTAGAATCAAGCTTTACTAATTCAACAAGGTTAGTTTCTTTAAATTCCCCTTTTTCAATTGGCAATTTTGTTGCACAACTGCTTAGTATAATCAGTAAACCGGAAAGTATATAAATAGAACTTGATTTCATGAATGATAAATATAAATATTTTTTATCATTTCATTTCGTTCAAGATTTATTTATTTTGTGACCACTTATAAGATAGAACCTGCCACTTACAAGTTGGTGTATTTTTTTTATTCATTGTCGTTATAGATTTGTTTTAGAAACTAATTATGGAAAATAATTGTTTAATGCGTCTAATCTATAAATCTTGAAATTATGAAGACTCCCAATTTAATTGTTCGTATTCCTGAGCCATGTCATGAAGACTGGAATAGCATGCAACCTGACGCCAAAGGTAAATTTTGTAATTCCTGTAGTAAAGCTGTTTTTGATTTCTCCACTAAAACAGACCATGAGATCAAACAAATTTTACTGGAATACAAAGATCAAAAAGTGTGCGGTCATTTTAAAAAGAGCCAGGTGGATCGGCCTTTTAATTTTAAAGTCAATTTAAACGACCTGCCTAAAAACATCAGTTTCAGTAGAGCTTTTGTAATTGCTGTATTTCTGGTATTTGGTTCCTTTTTGTTTAGTTGTACTGATCATCATGGAGGAAAAATGGATTCAATTGAAATTGTGGATTTAGGAAAAGATTATACAATAGGTGGTTTGATTGTAGCTGATATACAAAGTTCTCCTACAGATTCAATACGGGCGGTTGCTGAAACTTTATCAGCTGATTCACTCATAGACAAATTCGAACAACAAGAATTTTTAGGAGGTATGGTCATTCAGGAAGTGTATCCTGAAGAAATGATGATGGGAGATGTTGCTAATGTTGTGGAATATGTTGATGGAAATATAATAACGGAAGAAAAGCGAAGTGATGGAATCCAAATGGATACTGTTAATATGGAAGAAGTGCCAATAGTGGAATATATGTATCCGTTAATGGATGTTGTAACAATGACCGGAGCTGTTTCTGTAACAGAAACTACGAATTGTTTTATGCATTCGGATATCAAAGATTCGGCAGCAACAAATAATGAAACTGAGAACAATAATTCAAATATGAATTCTATTGAAAAGGAACTTAAGCTATTTCCAAATCCGTCTAACGGTGAGTTTACAGTAAGTTATGTAGTCCTTAAAAGATCCTATGTTAATCTCACAGTTTATAGTATAAATGGAGCTTTGATAAGAAATGTTGTGGATATAATCCGACAGTATGAAGGTAAATATCAAATACCTGTTAATTTGAATGAAGTGCCAAATGGAATTTACCTCGTGACATTGATCATTGGTGATAAAAAATCAGTAGAGAGATTGGTTATTGAAAGGTGATTATTTGAGAACCTCAATCATTTTCTCAGCAATAATTTTACTCATCTTATAATTTGATTCATGAGTCCAGCCTGCAATATGTGGTGTTAAAATTACTTTTTCACTTTTTAGCAAATACTGCATGGGCCCAGGTAGGGTATTATTGGTAAGGTTTTCAAAGGAAATGGATTCATATTCCAATACATCCAAACAAGCTCCGATTACTTTTCCTGTACTAAGATGTTTTACGAGATCAGCGGTGTTTAAACATTTGCCACGTGCTGTATTGATCACATAAATGTTTTTTTTGAATGATGAGATGAAGGAATCGTTGATGTAATAATCTGTTTCACCGCTTAAAGGCAAGTGAATACTCACCACATCAGCCTCCAGGAATATTCTTTCCAAAGTGGATTCTGTAATGAATTCATTCCCGAAACCTGTTTTGTATTTATCGTGTACTAACACCTTACAATCAAAACCCTGAAATCGTTTTGCAAAAGCAGAGCCCATGTTGCCGTAGCCAATAATACCAATTGTTTTCCCGCCAATTTCGTGGCCACGATTTTCAGCACGTTTCCAAATGCCATTTCTCACTTCGCTGTCTGCACGTTTTAAATTATTCAACAACATCAGTAACATTCCTAATGCATGATCACCAACAGCATCACGGTTTCCTTCAGGCGCACTCAAACAGGTAATACCTTTACTATTCGCATAAGGTATATCAATGTTTTCCATGCCTGCACCAACACGGCCAATGCATTTTAGGTTTGTTGCAGAATCGATGATGTCTTTTGTGATTTTAAATTTGCTACGGATCACAATGCCTTCATAGTGAGGAATCAAATTCATTAATTCTTCTTTGCTTTTGTTCCAATACAGGTCACATTGGAAACCAGCATCAATAAGTGTTTCATGTAACACATCATGATTGGAATCTATACACAATATTTTTTTTCTCATAACATCCTCCGTCCTACGGACACCTCCTTCAAAGGAGGAATTTGTTCAATAAAAATAAAAATTAAATTCAAAGATAATAATTTATCTGCGTGAAGGATTGCAGTGAAAATCCTTTTTGATGTCTCTATGCAAAAAGATTGTAACGAAAAGCCTGACGGTCCGACAGCTGGCGGATCGGCACGCCCAAAATATTTACTGAGAAGTTTGAGATTGCTTCACTCGTGCCTCGTTCGCAATGACGAACAACTAAGGAATATCAATGTACTTATGAGTCTGCAAAGAGATCATCCAGCGCGGATTGTTTTTCACGTATTCAACAATTAGTGGAGTAATTTCATTGCGTTTGCTCCATTCAGGTTGAAGATATAAGTAACACTCTTTCCCAACTTTTGATGCTTGTTCCTCGGCCCAGATAAAATCATGCTTATTAAATACGATAATTTTTAATTCATGAGCAGCTTTATAGTTTTCTTCTTTTGGCAACATGGTCTTTTTTGGAGAAAGACAAATCCAGTCCCAGTTACCGCTTAAGGGGTAAGCGCCGGAGGTTTCAATATAAGTTTGTATGTTATGTTGTTTTAAGAGGTCGGTTAAATAAACAAGATTATAAATCAATGGTTCGCCACCTGTTACAACAACCGCTGGAGTTTTACTATCAAGAACATGATCTAAAATTTGCGCTGCACTTGTTAGTGGATGTAAACTCGCATCCCAACTTTCTTTCACATCGCACCAATGGCAACCTACATCACAACCACCAATCCGTATAAAGTAGGCTGCTTTTCCAGTATTAAAACCTTCTCCTTGTATAGTATAGAACTCTTCCATTAATGGTAATAATTTACCATCATTCAGTAATAGTTGTTGATCTGGATTTAGTCCGCTTAATTTGTAGCTCAATTTTGAAATGCTAAATGTTGAAATGATAAATTTTAAATTGAATTCATTCTTCATTTAAAATTTATCATTTATAATTCCCTAAAGGCTCCAGTAGGTTAAGCCTTTCATTTTATTTCTATACATTCCTTTGATATCAACGATCACACCTTTTGTGGAAAGAATGGACTTAAAGAATTTTTCATCCAGTGTTTTGTACTCTTTATGATTAACAGCCACAATAACTCCATCATAACCTTTAGCTAGTTTATTTAATCCAAAACCATATTCATGTTTTAACTCTGCACTATCAGCATGTGGATCAACGATCTCAACCTTCACACCAAAGGATTTTAACTCTTTAACTATGTCGGCAACTTTTGAGTTACGGATATCGCTTACATCTTCTTTAAACGTAGCGCCCATAATCAAAACTTTAGATTTTGAAATATTTTTTCCGGCAGCAATGATCTTCTTTACGCAGGTTTTAGCTACATAAAAACCCATACTATCATTCACATAACGTCCGCTATTGATAACCCGGGCATGGTAACCAAGTGATTCTGCTTTATACGTTAAGTAGTAGGGATCAACACCAATGCAATGTCCACCTACAAGTCCCGGGAAAAATTTCAGGAAGTTCCATTTGGTACCTGCTGCTTCCAATACATCATAAGTATTGATATTCATTTTGTTGAAAATGATCGAAAGCTCATTCATTAAAGCGATGTTCACATCACGCTGTGTGTTCTCAATAATCTTTGCTGCTTCTGCTACTTTAATGCTTGCTGCGCGGTGAGTTCCCGGCTCAACAATAATCTCATATGTTTTGGCAATT
>JANPOX010000736.1:0-1697 GCA_031428235.1 Bacteroidia bacterium
GCTGCTTTGGGAATAGACGAATGAAAAGCCGGTTAAAATAAAAAAGAGAATAAGGAATCGACGCATAATTTAAAATATAGTAGTTCTATAAATATAACGATATATTATAAAAAGAGATACTAAAAAATGCTAACAAAAGCAGATTTAACGGGATGATTTTTGTAAAATTCTTAGCCATGCAATGGCCTCTTCACGGTTGTCGAAAAATTTGGTTGGGACCTTTGGTTTATTGATCTTGAGAAATAAACTACCGATGATTCTTTCATAAGATTTATTACTATATAAAGCTAAAGCCGCAACATGTTTTGTATATTCATCTGAAGCGCCTGCTCTTCTTGCATCGCCTGAGATTTCAGCATCTTCATCTCCTTCAAACAGCACGAAAAATTTTTTACCCGGAATATGATTGACTGATAAATCCCTTGATTCCCAAACATCAATGGCCTGTATGTTAATATTTTTCTTTACCTTGAATTCTATCAACAGATCGTCATGGACATTCATCAGAAAGGCATGTGTTTCAAAGGTTTTCATTTAGTAACGTTTTAACATGATTATGAATTTCAATAATATGAGGGCTACAATATATAATCAGTAGATAAAAAATTAGATTTTCTTCCTTCAATTATTTCTGTCAGAATTTTTTTATTCACATCTATTTCTTTTCCTGCAACCATAGTTCTTATTGAGAATACCCGAAGCGCATCAAATACACTTAGTGTTCCTTCCGCTGAATCTTTTCTGCCATTAAAAGGGAACATATCCGGTCCTCTTTGACATTGACAGTTTATGTTTACACGACAAACCTGATTCACCAAAGGGTCAATCAACTCTGCTAATTGTTGAGAATTGGTACCAAAAATACTTACCTGCTGACCATAATTAGAATCAACCATGTATTGTATTGGTTCTGAAATATTTTTGAATGATAGAATTGGAATCACAGGACCAAATTGTTCTTCATGATAAATACGCATTTCTGAACTTACAGGATAAAGAACTGCCGGATGAACAAATGATTCATTGATTTCCCCACCATTTTCATTAATTACTTTGGCTCCTTTATTTATAGCATCATCAATTAATTCTTTTAAATAAGCTGGTTTATCCGGTTCAGGCAAGGGTGTAATCATTACGCCATCTTCCCATGGCATTCCCATTTTTAGTTTTGATAATTTTTCAAGGTATAATGCATTAAAGGCATCAACAACTTTTTCATGAACAAAAATTATTTTTAAGGCGGTGCATCTTTGTCCATTAAATGATAAACTCCCTAAAATACATTCGTTAACTGATAATTCAAGGTCGGCATCCTGTAAAACAATTGCGGGGTTTTTTGCTTCTAAACCCAATACAGCTCTAAGTCGGTTGGGTTTTGGATGTGCTTTTTTTAATACATTGGCAATTTTACTGGATCCTATAAATGAAAAAACATCAATTTTTCCGCTTTCCATCAATTTTGCAATGGTGTTTTTTCCCGGTCCATAAATTATATTAATGACTCCTTTGGGAAAACTTTCTTTAAAAGCATTTAATAGCGGATTAATTAGTAACACACCATGTTTTGCCGGTTTAAATATAACAACGTTACCCATTATTAAAGCAGGGATTAATAATGCAAACGTTTCATTTAATGGATAATTGTATGGCCCCATGCAAACTGTTATTCCAAGCGGACCTCTTCTTATTTGCGCATA
>JANPOX010000737.1:0-10192 GCA_031428235.1 Bacteroidia bacterium
ATTCAGGCGTTCGGATTCCGTCAATTTCAGATCAAACTGTTCGTTCAATAAATTAATAAAAAACGCCGCATCTGCACTTCCTCCTCCAAGGCCGGCTCCCATGGGTAATACTTTATGTAAGTACACTTCTATGGAAGGAAGTGTTTTTGATAGCTGAATAAGTTGATAAGCCTTGTATAATAAATTATCGGTAGTGCTTCCTGAAACCGGAAGGCCACTTAAATGCAAATTAAAGTTTTGAGAATGCTTCTCGACAGAGCTCGAAGTGACAGATGTTTCAATCACTTCCAATGCATCGTTCCATCCAACAGGATAAAAAACAGTTTCAATATTGTGAAAACCATCTTCCCGTTTTTCGGTTACGTGTAATCCTAAATTTATTTTAGCGTTCGGGAAACAAATCATCACACAAAACTATCAATTTTTTTAAGTCATTCTGAACTTGATTCAGAATCTCATCGGGAATGTAATTATGAGATTATCGGATCTTTGTCCTTTATTACAAATCGTCTGGTTCCTATATATGCAGCCCTTTAATTACACCTATCCCTTTTTCTATGTGACAATGTGTTTCAATCCAAATTGACCATTGATAATCAGTAACTTACAAACGTTGATTTTTTATTTTTTTAGTATCTTTGCCCCCTAACTAATTACCACTATACTATGATTTATCTTGATTTTGAAAAGCCGATCCAGGAGCTGGAAGAAGAATTAGAGAAGTTGAAAGGGATTGCTGAAAAAAGTAAAGTCGATATGAGTAAAGGTATCGCAGAACTGGAAGCAAAAATTCATTCGAAGCGTGTAGAGATCTTCTCAAACTTAACGGCCTGGCAACGTGTACAAGTAAGTCGTCATCCTGAACGACCATACACCTTAGCCTATATTGATCACGTTTCCAATAGTTCTTTTATTGAGCTGCATGGCGACAGAACCGTTGGCGATGATAAGGCAATGGTTGGTGGTTTTGGAGATATTGACGGGCAAACCGTGATGTTTATTGGCCAGCAAAAAGGGATCAATACCAAGATGCGTCAGATCCGTCGTTTTGGAATGGCTAACCCTGAAGGTTACCGTAAAGCATTACGCTTAATGAAAATGGCCGAAAAATTCAACAAACCTATTGTTACTTTTATTGATACTCCCGGTGCTTATCCCGGACTGGAAGCGGAAGAGCGTGGACAAGGCGAAGCCATTGCCCGTAATTTATTAGAGATGGCCCAGTTAAAAGTTCCTGTTATTTGTATCATCATTGGCGAAGGAGCCAGTGGTGGAGCATTAGGAATTGGTATTGGAGATAAAGTATTGATGCTGGAAAATACGTGGTACTCTGTGATCTCTCCTGAATCCTGTTCTTCTATTTTATGGCGTAGCTGGAGTTTCAAAGAGACCGCAGCTGAAGCGTTGAAATTAACGGCAGATGATATGAGTAAGAATGGCTTAATAGATGGCATCATCAAGGAACCATTGGGCGGTGTGCATAACGATCACCAGGCGATGTTTGCTACTGTGAAAGCAGAGATTCTGAAACATTTGGCAACCTTAAAAGCACAAACACCGGATGAGCGCATTGATGCCCGCATCAAAAAATTCAGTTCAATGGGAGTGGTACATGAACTGGAATCAGAAAATTTTACCGTATAAATAAATATTAAAAAAATAAACAAATGGCAGATACAGGCGATATTAACGTAGGTTCAATTATCAAATTCAATAACGAGTTAATGCAGGTAACGGATTGGCAACACCGTACTCCCGGAAATTTACGGGCTTTTTACCAGGCTAAGATGCGTAACTTAATTAACGGGAAACAAATTGAGAACCGTTTTCGCTCAGGTGAATCTGTTGAGATCGTTCGTGTGGATTTTAAACAAATGCAATTCATTTATGTAGAAGGTGATTTTGCTGTGGTAATGGATAACGAAACATTTGAACAAGTGCATGTTCCAATGATCTTATTTGGTGATTCAGCACAGTTCTTAAAAGAAGGCATGGAAGTAAAAGTTTCTTTTGAAGGTGATAATGTGATCATTGCGGAAGCGCCAACTTTTGTGGTATGCGAAATTACTTATGCAGAGCCCGGAGTAAAAGGCGATACTGCTACTAACACCCTGAAGCCTGCCACCCTTGATTGTGGTGCTAAGGTAAGTGTTCCTTTATTTTGTAATGAAGGGGATTTAGTGAAAGTAGATACACGCACCGCTACTTATGTTGAGCGAGTAAAGAAATAATTTTTCATAAGAGATTATTAAAAGTCCATCCGCCAGCTGGCGGATGGACTTTTTTATTTTCTAAAGGACCTCCAGCCTATTCCCTTCCGCCATGGTAACGGAGCGGGTAATATAGGTTTTCATCAGTTCCAGGTCGTGGGAAGAAACAATGATGAGCTTGCCCTGTTCAGTACACAGTTTTTTGAGGATTGAAAATAAATGGTGACGCGAGGTATGATCCAAAAAAGCTGTTGGTTCATCCAGCACAATCACCGGTGTTTGTTGCGCCAGTGATTTGGCGATCATCACTTTCTGGCGTTGCCCGTCGCTGAGCTCATCAATGAGCTTGTGTTTTAAAGGCAGGAGGTTCAGTTGTTCCAAAGCTGTGGTTACGATTTGTTCATCGTGTTCGCTTAGCTTACCAAATATATTAATGTAGGGTGTGCGTCCTGTAGCTACCACATCCCATACCGTTAAATTAAATCCACCGATTTTTTCAGTCACCACAATAGAAAGGTATTGTGCTAATTGCTGCGCTGAATAAGCACTTAGGTTTTTTGCATCAAGAGTGATCTCTCCGGAGAGTGGTGTCAGATTTCCGGTAATGGTTTTTAAAAAAGTAGATTTTCCGATGCCGTTATCGCCCATTAAACCAACAAGGTCTCCTGCGTTTAAGGTCATGTTCATGTTACTGAACACACTCACAGGATGTTTCCGGTTACTGTAACCTATTTCAAGTTGCTTCACGTTTATCATCCTACACTCAATTTAGATTTGAATAATAACCAGATCACCACCGGTGAACCAATGATGGTAGTAACAGTATTGATCGGTAACATGAATTGATTACTTACTAACTGGCAAATCACATCGGCTGTCAGTACCACGCAAGCGCCCAATAATAAACAAAACACTAACTGGTGTAAATGATGTGAGGTCTTAAAAAATAAACGGGAAGCAATAGGAACAGAAATGCCCACAAATGCAATTGGCCCGCAAAAGGCCGTGATCACACCAACCAGTATAGCGGTGATGATGATGATCGTAATTCGTAAGCGGTTCACATTCACGCCCAGGTTCTGTGCATAGTGTTCATTGAGTAAAATGGCATTGAGTGATCTGATGAGAAAAAAACTGGCAATGATGGTTCCAAGAAATAATGGAATCATAAAAAATACATCTTCTAACGTAGTGCTGCCAACACTTCCCATGCCCCATAAAATAAATGTTTTTAAATTATCGGCACTGCTCACAAATTCAATGAGTCCTTGTAAGGCTCCAAGAATTTGTCCCAGCATTAAACCAACGAGTAACAGTGTGACGTTGTTTTTATTTTTCCGGGATACCATTAAAATAATGACTGTCACAACAAATGCACCGCCAATAGAAAACAAAGTCACGATACTTTTTCCCATAAAATAAAATCCGGAGATATTTACGGAACTGATCAGCATGGTGGCAATGGCAACAAATAAACTGGCGCCGCTACTCACACCTAATACATAAGGCCCTGCTAAGGGATTTCTGAATAAGCTCTGCATCAGCAAACCACACAGCGCTAAGCCAGAACCTGCGATTACCGAAGTGAGTGTTTTTGGTAATCGAATATCGTAAAGGATGGTATTAAATAATGGATCAGAACTTTGTAAAGAAAATAAATTCACGCTCCCGAAGCACAAGTCGCAGGTAATGAGCGCCAGTGCGATGAGTGTTAAGGTTGTTGTAATGAATATGAAGCGTTGTTTAGTCAATCTTTCAAATTTAAGGTTCTTTACCTAATTATTGTTACCATCTCATTTTTTTATTACGTCACCCTGAACTTGATTCAGGGTCTCTTGAGATGCTGAATCTTCTTATTGTTTTTTTTCTTGACAATTTCTTTGATACTTTTTCAAAAAGTATCCAAAAGCATTTTATATTGTTCTTTTTCCTTGATGAATCTAGAACTAACTTTTTGTCTTGATACAAAAAGTTAACAAAAAAATCAAGGCTTATTAAAATTTAGCTAAAATCTGCATGGCATCAAGCTGATGCTTTGAAGCGCTTCGCGAACAGCCCAAACCATCTCCGCGCTTGCCCCTGCATTTGATGCCACTTGATTTATACGCTAAATTTTAATATGCCATTCAAAAACTTCGAATCAAAGCTTTATTATTCTATGTAAGATATAGATGTACTAAAACTCCGACTGAATACGAAACACCAAATCGGAAGTTTTAATTTTTTTTAATTATTCATATAATGTTACAGTACAGCTCCGATTGGATAGCGCGTAGGCCTGTCAAAACGCGGGGCTGAGTCGCTGTGAATTTGTATTTATTAGATGAGCCTAAACGAGCTTTAGTCCTCGTTTAGCAACGAATCTTATAAATACAAAGAGCGGGGGGAGATCGTTTTGACTTGACTTTTTTGTTACTTTTTTCGTCAAGGAAAAAAGTAATTGAAAAGCACCTTCGTTTCCTGGGCCGCCTTGCGCGCAAAAAATGGCTGTTTCCGCCAGCTGGCGGATTGAATTTTTGTTTCTTTTTGTTCAAGCAAAAAGAAAAAGAGAAGATAAGTTTTGGATACTTTTCTAAAAGTATCGTGAGAAAATTGCATCATGCAAAATAAAAAGTTCTCGATACATTTTTTGCAAGAGGCACCAAAAAAACAGTCGAACTGACAATTCATTGGTTACTCTATCCTCTTATAATAAACAAACTCATGCTCCGGCATCAACTGCGGTGAAAAAATTTTGATCAGGTCCGCTAAAACCTCATCGGGATGCGTGATTCCTGTTTCCCAATAATTGCTATACCCTTTGGCATTTTGTGTTTTATTGTTGTTATAAAGATGATTTTCTTTAAAGGCTTTGAACAACGCATAACGTTCATCGTAACTGGCCAGTTCTTTTTTAGTGTTCACGTTGTATTGGTTGATCCAGAAATCACAATCTTTGGCTTTGGCATACACTATTTCAAAAGAGAGTGGTGTGCTCCCCACCTTCTGATCATCCTTCCAGAAATAACTGCCCCCGGCATCGGTGATCAAATTAGCAATGTAACTTTTACCGGAAGGTACATACCAGGCATCCCCGTATTTTATTTCGGTGAGTACCGTTGGTTTTTGTTTACTTTGCTTTGCTAATGTGACGAGTTGCTTATAACGGTTCTCGGTGACAGAGAATAAAGAATCTGCCAGCGCTTCTTTATTAAAAAAGAAGGCAAAGAATTTGATCCACTCCGCTCTTGCCAAAGGCGTTTCTTCCAAATGATCTATGCTGATGGCTATGGGTAAATTGGATTGCAATAATTTTTTATCGATATCAGTTTTTGGGTTGCCCATACCGAAGGTGAGAAAAAGATCAGGTTGCAGGGCAATGGTTTTTTCAATTCCTATCTGTGGTCCTTTGGATAATTCCATCACCTTGTTTTCTTGCACTTGTTTCTGAATGTAGGGATTGGTATAATAATCCACGTTGTCAATGGCAACAATAGTGCTCTCGCAATGAAGCTCTGTCAGCATAGTGGAATAAATAGAACTCATGCAGGCTACACGACTCACAGGTGTTTTAATATAATAGGCTTCTTGGTGATAAAAAGGTTTTTCGTTTTGATATAATACAAAAGTGGCGGTGACTTCCGCATCGTTTTTGTTTCCGAGTAATTCTAAAACCGTATATTTTGAATATTTTTTTATGGCGAAACGTTTGGCGTAAGATAATGGGATGGTGGTTAATGTGTCACTTTGTTTTTTCTGGTCAACAGGTGGGTTGCAGGCAAATAGGAAAAGGGATAATAAAATAAATAATGATCTAAACATAAAATGAATTTGTTGCGAATAAAAATACATATTATATTAATACAGAGGATTTGGGCGTGCCGCGAAAAGCGGTCAGGCTTTCCGCTTCAATCTTTTTGGGCTTCGGCGTTTCGAGAGCACTTCGGCAAACTCAGTGACCTCCTCAACGAGCCCGCCACCAAAAAGGATTTCCACTGCAATCCTTCACGCAAGTAAAACCCGCTTCATCAGCGAACATCTGCGCTAAGCTCTGCGTAACTCTGCGGAAAAAATTGTTCTCTTTCTAAAACTGCAATTGAAAAACACTTCCTTTCGGAGAATGATCCATTGCTTTTATATGAATCCCATGCAGATCACAAATACTCTTCACAATGTACAAACCAATACCGGTACCTTTTGTTTTCCTCGTGTGCTCGCTTCCGCTGCGGTAAAATTTATGAAAGATGGTTTCCTTTTCCGCATCTGTGATTCCGCAACCCTGGTCTTTTATTTCCAGCAAGGGTTTATGATGAAAGATTTTCAAAACAATATCAATATGAATACCGTCAAAAGAATATTTAATTGCGTTCTCAATTAAGTTAATGAAAATAGATGGCAATAATTCTTTATCACCGGAATAATGAATATCTTTTTCGATGTCGAGTGCAATTGTTTTATTTTCCAACAGTTCCGCAAAATAACGCCTCACTGTATCTTCCAATAATAAACTTAAATTAAGATTCTCTTTCTGTACGCTTAAATTTTTATTTTCGATCTGGTTTGCCATGAGCACATTGTCCACGAGCTTATGCAGGCGACTGGTTTCATTCAAAGCCATGTGCAATAATTCTTTTTGCTTGTCTCTTTCCAATTCATGTTTCAGTAAGGTTTGCAGTTGCAACTTGGTTGCCGCAATGGGTGTTTTTAATTCGTGCGACACGCTCAGTATGAAATTATTTTTTTGAGTGGCCAGTTCTTTTTCTTTTCGGATAGATTTTCTCACCTGGAAAACACCGAACAAAAGAATTAGTAAAAACACGGTTCCTTCTCCAACGATCATGTATAACCGAATGGTTTTTTTCTCCTGCAGTTCAGCAATGTCTCTCAGGATGATTTGATCATCACTGGATGAAAGCGCGGCAATGTTTTGTTTTAAAGTGATGATGGCATCGGATTGCTTTACCAACAGAACTTCCCACCATAAAAATTGCAAAACGATATACCCAACTAAAATAGAAAATATGAAGGTGGTACGTTTAAACACAATGTATTACTAAACTTCTATTTATGAAAGATTTGCAGGAATCCTTTCAGATCGCGCGGCACTATGCCACTGACCCTTATCTCGTTCACCTGACAGACATAAAAATAAGTTCCTTCCGTTGTGAGTTGTTTAGACTGTATCGTTTTTCCATCCCACATAATTAAAGGATCTGTTGTTTCAAACACCAAAGTTCCCCAGCGGTTATAAACTTTCAGGTCAATGTCTTTAATGAATTTATTTTTGATCGGTTTAAAGAAATCATTTACACCATCGCCATTTACCGTAATTACATTTGGCAATTCATATTCAGGACAATTATCCACACAGATTTTGGCACTGCGCACACTTTCGTTTCCAAAGGAATCAACAGCTGTGATCTCGTAACAGCCAGCGATTGATGTTAGGTTATCAAAAGCAAGGAGAGTATCACTCATGGTTTTTATCGAATCACTTAACATAAGATCCTCGTTTTCTGTTTCGGCAAAATAAATATTGTACTTCACAGCATCATCACTGCAACTATGATTAGGATTATTCCATTTTAAAAGTAAAGATGGAATCAGACAATCAGATACAATTTCTAAAGTAGGAGTGCAGGGAGGTGTTGAATCTTTTGGTTTGCCACAAACTTCCTGCGAAAAATTTAAAAGAGGCCGGGGAATTGTGGTATCCGAGTATTGCCCTTTCGACTGAACTTTATAACAATAGCTTGCGCCGTTCACCAGGCTATCATCGGTATACGTTTTTAAAGTGGTGCTGTCTATTAGGGTAAATACAGTTTGCGATGGCGCTTTTCTGAATATGAAATACTTGCTGTTAACCCAGGGTGTTTGGAACAACCAGTCTAATGTTAACTTATTGTCACTTGCCGATAAAGATAAAAACACGGAAGATGCTTTTTGTCCGTTACCAATAAATTGTCCGTTGGCATAAAATTCTATCAGGTAAGTGTGAGGAATAGTTTCTGTATTTAAAGGTGAACTAACGCTGCCGGTATGCGTAAAAGTAGTATCTGTTAATTGATCAAAACCTTTAAAATAAGTTTTGGTAACAGAATAAACTGTGGTGAATGTTCCGGTAAAGCCATCATGATGTAATAATCTGAATTCATAAGGCCCCGGTATGTTTGCCGTATCAAGTGCAGTGCCTCCTAAAACAGGTTTCACCCAACGAACAAAAACAGAACCGGTTACAGTGTTTGTTGCTTGTACATCTACATTTATTAAAATAGGTACATCACGTTTTAATTGAACACATGGTTGATTGGAAGCATAACTTTCTGAGCCATCAGAATACACCGCAACAACCAAATAGCTATAACTGGTACCCTGCGATAAACCATTTCCATTATTGGTATCCAGGAAGGTAGTGTCATTCACATTTGTTGTAGAACCAATTTGTGTAAAGCCGGCATATGCCGGAACGCCAACTTCGCAGTTGGAATGCACCCAGGCAACACAATCATTTTTTCTATAAACCGTGTAAAATTCTATTTTGTTACCTGTAATGAGTTGGCAGGCAGGTTTTGTCCAGCGTAAACGAACACTTGTGCCCAGTGGAATAGCAGTTAAGTTTAAAGGCGGTGGTGGAACAATTCTGATATTAAATGTTTTAAAATCAACTAAGCTAACGGTTGGGTCATTGTCTTTTACTTTGATTGTAACCTGGTAAGGCGCTTTACGAATATGAGCGCAGGTTGTTTGCCAGTTGAACAATCCTGTAACGGGTGTTAAAGTAACAGGTGCAGAAAAAGTTGCTTTTGGAGGTGTAACACCAAATGGCCCGCCATTGGCTTCCATCGTCAATATATCTAAATCAGGGTCTGTAGCCGTAATTGTTTTTGTAATAATACTTCCTGCCAGTACGCAGGTATCTGTAATTGGTTTGATCACGGGTTGGTTGTTAGAACATACACCCACATCAACCTGAAGATCACGAAGTATGTAGCCGATCATATAATAATCGCCACCATCATCTTTTCTCCATTCTTTAATAAGCATAGCAAGGTTGTATTCTCCCTGCAATTGAGGGGTACACCAGGTCAGGGTTCCGGTGGTAGCATTCACATTATAAGTTCCTCCACCGCTTGCAGGATAAGTATAACCAGGACAAGTTCCGCCACCATGTCCGCGACTGGTTGTTAATTCGTAAGAGATACTATCACCATCTGCATCATAAGCACCGGGGTTGTGTAAAAAACATTTGCCCACGCAGCCATTATCGATTGGTGGAAAGGTAAGAATAGGAGAACTGTTTTTTCCTGTGCCAAAAGTGGGAATAACAAGAAAAGATTCGATGTAAAATACTTGTTGTACAGAATTAGGAATATTAATAACACCTGCATTCCGGTTGGGATCCTCCATACTGATTTTATAATTTCCCGGTCCCGGAAAAGTATGAGTGGTGACATATTCATTTAATTTAATCGTACCACCCGGAAGAGCTTGTCCCTCACATCCATTCGGACTACAAGAACCATTACACGGACCATTGCTCCTTAAAACTACTGCTCTTGTTCCATCACCAAAATAAACAGTATCCTCGCAACGATCGGCTAAATTGCTGCCGCCAATGTTTGTATAGGTGGTTACTTTTACCTGGTACGTATAACCAAATAGCCATTTGTAGGTTATTTCTCCCGCGCGGTTATGCGTTGCTTTAGCATTAGTAAAAAATGCAGTGCAAAAAAATATGAATAAATAATATCTCAACTTAAGCATGATCAAATATGTTTATTGTTTAATAATTTTTTTTGTTATAGTAGTATGTTGGTTTCCGGTGATCTTCAGAAAATAAATTCCTTTGGATACATCGCGTAAACTAAAATTAAAAGTATTGTCTTTTGTTTTTACCCAATCTCTTAACAGGAGCTCGACCAATTTTCCGTTCACGTCAAATAATTCAAAGCTCAGGTATTCGGGTTGTTCCAAATGAATATCCACTGCAAATAATTCCTTCA
>JANPOX010000738.1:0-3338 GCA_031428235.1 Bacteroidia bacterium
GGAAAAACATATAAGTAAAATATTTCTGCCGGTTTATGAGAATTATTTTTCAAAACAAAAGGAAAAAGTAGTGTTAAAAGAAATAGATAAAATTGCCGACGCCATATTTCATGAGCGCGAATTTAACGAATGGTTAAGGAATAAGTATGAAAAAGAATTAGCTAATAATATGTATCATAAATATGTTAATGACCTTAATTTTGAAAACTATATAGCTACTTATAATAAAACAAAAAACGGGGAAGACCAATTAGAGAAACGTAAATGTATTTTAGATCAGTTAAAATTAGAAAAACTCAAGCCAGTCAATAAACACGAATATGATGTGGATATGGTCGAAGCATATTTAAAAATAGAAAGTGTACTACTTACTTCTAAAAACATTACCGGGTTTAATAAAGAAGAATACTTGGAAGGGATAAAATACCCAATAATAGATTATTGCCAAAAAGCGGATTTACCATACAAAGTAATAATTCAAATGAAATATCCAATTGTTGTCCCTAACAAAGCACATGGATTTGAAGCGTACTTAGGGCGAACATTATTAGCTTTTGATGTAAATAAGATAGAAGCGTTACTTAGTTACCAAAATTCAAAGTGGCAAAATAAAAATCTGTTTGCTTCTTTTGTTGAACATCTGGTATATAATTTCATTAGTAAAAATAGTCCTTTTGATAACAGCATTAGGCTTTCAAAAATTATGCACTGGGTTGATAAGAACCGCGATTTTTTACCACCTGATAATTCATTAAAAAAAATAAAAGGTAAAAGCCCTACTCTCAAATATGGCATAACTAAAACTTCTATTAGCAATTTTTTTTATTGGCCATATTCAAAGAAAAGTTTAAATGATCTATATAAGGCTCTGATTTCTAATAATAAGATCAACCCAAATATATCTTTTAAACAGCATTTCGAAAAATTTATTGATTTTCCAGAAAATCTCACAGAATGGAAGGGATCACAAACTGCATTAATGTACCTCTTGTATTTAATATACAACAAAAATCAACATAAAGGCCACGCTGTACATAACATTGCAATGAAGCTTTTCAAAATGGTTGATGGTGATTTTGATCAGAAAGGACTAAACACAACTTTTAATCAGTTAGTAAAAGACATTTCTTCCGATAAGGAACTAAGTACGGATCTTAAGTCTATTAAAGAAATCTATTTATCACTTAAACTTCAATAATTCCTCTTCTTGATTAACCTTGATTGACCTTGATTTTATTCAATATGAATTAAGGTCGTTTCGTTTTAATATTGTATGGCTTAAGAAATACTTAAGCTTTAAAATCTAAAATGTAAACAGATGGACATGGAATCAATCGAAGAAGAAATTACAACAAATGGTAACCGAAAAATTAATATCGGCGTACGATGCTATTCAGAATTAAAAATTAAACTTGTTGCTGAGGCAATGAATCTCGGCATTACATTAAGTGAATATTGCGAAAACATATTCCTTAATAAAGATAATATATTATCTGAAAACCAAAATTATATTAATGAAATTGCAGCCCTCAACCAGGTTATAGCTGAAGTTAAAAAGGCTTATGAGGAAGCTACATCAAAACACCTAACGGTATTAAAGGAAGTAAAATCTGAAAACGCTAATCTTAAAAATGAAGTAGATATATTGAAAGATCAGGTAATTTTATTTACTGATAAGCAACTTCTCTTTTTATTTGAAAAAATAAAAGGCCAAAAGGATGTGATCGATACTCCCGATGGAAGAAAACGCACTGTAGTCTATAATTCTCCTAAAGATCTCCTTGAGGCTATGATCTATTCATTTATTTGTAAAAAACCATAACCATGTTAATACAACAAATACATTTTCCGCAAAGCGGACCAAATTGGGGTAAAATAGCCTTGATTTCTTTAGTAGTTATCACAACAGGAATTATTATTTACAAACTAACTACTCCTGTTAAAGATAAGATCAAACCAAAAACTGATAATAATAGCTGAAAGGATAATTAAAAAAACTATAAAAAATATAAATGATCTGTTAGTCATAAAATGGAAGGAGTAACATTAATTGAAGGCGAAGTATTATTTGGTATTGTTCAACGTTTAGAAAACATTGAACAAAATCAGCTTGCCATAATGAAGCTTCTCCAAAATTTAATGCCACCAGTGCATCAAAGCAATGTGCCAGATTTTATTAGTATTAAAGATGCCTGTGTAAAATACCACGTGAGCCATGTTACTATAAACAATAAAATAAAACTATATAAGACCCTTAAGAATAGAGAAATTGACCGGCTCCAATCAGGTGGGTTTTATTTAATTAATGAATTGGAGCTACAAGAAGCCCTCAGAATTAAAGGTGATTGCCCAAAGTTATTAACAGGAATAAAGCGCAATAAGCCGTAATTAAGAGATTTCACCCCAAGCTCCACCCCAAAAAACGAAAACCCCTGTAAATACAGGGGTTTTTGAGTTATTCCGCGGAGAAGGTGGGATTCGAACCCACGATACAGTTACCCGTATACAAACTTTCCAGGCTTGCTCGTTCGACCACTCTGACACCTCTCCGAATTTGTGTGGCAAAAGTAGGATTTTATTTATTACTTTAAAAGTAATTAGTAATAAACATCAAACTTTAATTTAACCAGGTATTACTTCATTTGCACTATTTCAACAGGCTTCTTCTCCATAAAATCAATCATCATTTGATTTACAAGGTCTGCCTGGTCAACTGACAAGAAATGTCCAGCATTTTTTATAGTTCCCACTTCACTATTAAGTAGGTTTTTGGCTCTTCTGAGGCTCTTTTTATTGTTGATGATGTCGTTATCGCCTATTAACACCAGCACCGGCATATTTAAAGACTCTAATTCTTTATCTGAAAACGGCCGCATTTGTATAAAACATTTATTTATGGAGGCCTCTTTTGTAGCTAAATAATATTGGTTTAAATAAAGCTGGTTGATATTATCCACGTTATTTGTCATTGTTTCTAAAACATTGCGCAACTTTCTTCTTTTTGGAGAAAGAGAGTATGCGATATTATTAAAAGCTTTGAACCCAGGCCTAATCCAAATAAATGTTTGTGCCGGACTTAACAAAATCATTTTATTTACTCGTGTTGGATCTTTCAAAGCAATATTAGTAGCAATCCATCCCCCTCTGGAGGCTCCTAATAAATTGAATTTTTTAAGCATTAAATGATCGAAAATTTCATAATACCAACTTACAATTTGAGAGGTCTCTGACATATCATTTTCACAAAAAGATTTGCCAGGTTCCAAAATAAAATCGATCGCGTATAAGCGGTATTTTGCTGATAATGCTGTAATATTCGGATACCACATTGTAGAACT
>JANPOX010000739.1:0-13005 GCA_031428235.1 Bacteroidia bacterium
GCTTTTTTTGTTGCACCTTTTTTAGGAGAAGCTTTTTTTGTTGAAGCTGCTTTTTTTACCGCTGCTTTTTTTACTGGTATTTTTGCCATATTTTTTTTATTGCGAATGCTATTCTGTTTTATACTTTTGTTTTGCTGTAAGTAGGAAATTTAACCTTTTTTTTTGCCTAAATGGAAACATTGTTTATTGGAAAAAACCTACTTTTTTTGCCCGAGACAGAAAGTACCAATACTTATGCCATGAACTTGTTAAGGAATGTTAATCCAATTGAGGGATCAGTGGTTTATACGGATAACCAAATTAATGGAAAAGGGCAACGTGGTGCTGTTTGGGCCAGTGAAATAGGGAAAAACATAACTGCTTCGGTAATTTTAAAACCACAATTTTTAGTATATAAACAAACCTTTTATTTAAGTAAAATTAGTGCTTTAGCTGTTTATGACGTATTGACTGAGATTTTACCTATTGGTCAATATGACATTAAAATTAAGTGGCCTAATGACATATTGGTAAACCACCACAAAATAGCAGGAATATTAATTGAAAACAGCTTCCTCACCAATTTAGTTCATTATTCAGTGATAGGAATTGGATTAAACATTAACCAGAGCATTTTTAATGGATTTGAGAGAGAAGCAACTTCACTTAAAATGTTGCTGAATAAGGATTTTGAAAGAATGCAAATTATGGAACTGCTTTGCCGGAACCTGGAGAAATGGTACTTAAAATTAAAAGAACAAAAATTCGATTTAATAGATAGTAAATATTTAAGTGTTCTATTTGGAATGAACCAACTATTGGAGTTTGAAGATGCGAATGGTATTCATTTCAAAGCAGAGCCTAAGGGTGTATCTAATGAAGGGAAATTAATTCTTAAACAAGAAGATTTATCTTTAAAAGAGTTTGATGTGAAGGAACTTAAATTTTTAAGGTAATTATTGTTTTAATAAAGATTGATAAGTCATCGCTGATTTTGCGGAAAGGATTTATTATTTTAGGGACATGAAATTTTTACTTAGTTTATTTTTTATTTATCTCTTTAGTTTTTCTTTTAGTCAAACTTCCTATACTTCTTATTTTACGGGCGATACTAATGATGTAACAACCGCATCACAATATGGTATATGTTTAATGGGTGGCGCTACAGAAGACGATAATGCGATGCGTTGGTTTTTAAACAAAAGCGGCGGCGGAGATATTGTTGTCATTAGAAGTACAGGTACAAATGGGTATAATTCTTACTTTTTTTCCGGCTTGGGTATAACCGTAAATTCCGTTGAAACGATTGTAATAAATAGTGTGGCGGCTGCGAATGATCCTTATGTAAGGCAGCAATTAAGAAATGCAGAAGCTGTTTTTATTGCTGGCGGAAATCAATTTGATTATGTGTCATATTGGAAGAACACAGCCGTTGACAGCGCTTTAAATTATTTAATAAATGTAAAACTGTGTCCAATAGGAGGTACTAGTGCTGGTATGGCGGTTCAAGGGCAGGCTTATTTTTCGGCAGCTGTCTCTTCTATAACAAGTGCCGCGGCATTATCTAATCCTTATAACGCGGCGGTTACCATAGGTAATAATGATTTTATTCATCATACAATTTTAAATAGAGTGATAACGGATACGCATTTTGATAACCCTGACAGAAGAGGCAGAATCACGACGTTTTTAGCAAGACTTTTTCAGGATAGTGCAGTTGCATTTTATGGAATTGCTTGTGATGAATATACGGCTGTTTGTATTGATGACCAGGGCATCGCAAAGGTTTTTGGTGGATTCCCAACATACGATGATAATGCCTATTTTATTCAGGCAAATTGTACTTTGCCGAATGCACCGGAAGTTTGTTCTTCCTCAACCCCCTTAACCTGGAATAGAAATAATGCTGCATTAAAAGTGTATAATATTAAAGGCGATAGTAATGGCGCAAATACGTTTGATTTAAATACATGGGCAAGTGGAACTGGTGGTTCATGGCAAAATTGGTCAGCTAATTCAGGTGTTATGAGCTATAGTTTAAATACAGCTGCTATCACTTGTTTATCTACAGGTATAAAAACTCATTCTGCTACTCATCAGATAAGATGTTTTCCAAACCCTTCAAATAATATGATCCATATTGAGTCGGAAACAACTTTAAGATCCATTAAAGTATTTAATCAATTAGGAGAATTGATTTTAGAAGAAACCGGTGACAGAAATACAATAGATTGTTCTGCTTTTAAGCAGGGTGTTTATAGTGTTATGATAGATAATAATATGTTGACACCATCAGTTTTTAAAATAATAATACAACATTAGAATAAAATAAAAATGAAACAATACCACGATTTAATGCGTCATGTTTTAGAACATGGAGTAAAAAAGGAAGACCGAACAGGTACAGGAACTGTCAGTGTTTTTGGTTACCAAATGCGTTACAATTTAGCGGAGGGTTTTCCATTATTAACAACAAAAAAATTGCATACCAAATCCATTATTCATGAATTGTTATGGTTTTTGAAAGGCGACACTAATATTAAATATTTAAAAGATAATGGCGTAAGGATTTGGGATGAATGGGCCGATGCCGAAGGAAATTTAGGGCCTGTTTATGGTTATCAGTGGAGAAGCTGGCCAACACCGGATGGAAAACATATTGATCAAATCACTCAGGTTATTGATATGATCAAAAATAGTCCGGATTCAAGAAGATTAATCGTAAGTGCGTGGAATGTAGCTGATATCAATCATATGAAATTACCACCATGTCACGCTTTTTTTCAGTTTTATGTAGCAGATGGAAAACTAAGTTGCCAGTTATATCAACGTAGTGCTGATATATTTTTAGGAGTGCCTTTTAATATTGCGTCCTATGCCATTTTAACGATGATGGTGGCTCAGGTTTGTAATCTGGGGCTTGGCGATTTCATTCACACCTTAGGTGACGCCCATTTATATTCCAATCATATTGAACAGGCTAATTTGCAGTTAACAAGAGAACTGAGGACATTGCCCATTATGAAAATTAATCCGGAAGTAAAATCTATTTTTGATTTCACCATCGATGATTTTACATTGGAAAATTATAATCCACACCCACATATTAAAGCTGAAGTGGCTGTTTAATAAAATAACAAGTGCTCAGCCGTGAAAAATTAAATGGAATGCTGAAATGCAAATTTCTTATTGTTAATTATGATCTTTTTAATCATAAAAATCAATTTTATCTGCGTTCCACTCACGGCCTTTTAATAAAATAAAATTTTTCAATCGATAGAATACGATTACCTTTACACAAAATTTAATTTTTATGAGCGATATTAAAACAGTATTGGAAGGCGCAAAAACGCAAATGGAAAAAACAATTACCCATTTAGAAGCAGACTTAGCAAAAGTGAGGGCAGGTAAAGCAAATCCGAGTATGTTAGATAATGTATTTGTAGATTATTATGGTGCAAAAACCACATTAGGAAATGTCGCCAGTGTAAATACACAAGATTCCAGAACGATTTTAGTTCAGCCATGGGAAAAAACCATGTTAACACCCATTGAAAAAGCAATACAGGCTGCTAACTTAGGATTTAACCCACAAAATGATGGCGTGTTGATTCGTATTATTGTTCCGCCACTAACAGAAGAACGCCGTAAGGATTTAGTTAAAACGACTAAATCATTTGGTGAAGATGCTAAAGTGAGTTTACGAAATATCAGAAAAGAATCAATTGATAAAATTAAGGCATTGCAAAAAGCAGGATTACCAGAGGATGAAGCTAAAGGGGGAGAAACAAAAATGCAAACCTTAATTGATGAATTTTCTGTAAAATGCGAAAAACATTTAGAAGTAAAAGAAAAAGAGATTTTAACGGTTTAATTAAATAAGTCTGATTTTAAAGAGCCTCATTTGTGTTACAGATAAGGCTCTTTTTTATTTGCATAAATTAACAGAGCGCTGCAAAAAGAAACAACATTTTCAACTGCTTCACGCCTTTTATTACTTTATCTTTATTATGTACAAACTTGTACCTTAAAAATTATCTACCATGAAAAAGAAAACTATGACAACGATTCTCGGGCTATTAGCGGTGGGAACATTTTTTATTACCAGTTGCACTAAAACACCTACTGCCTGTTTTTCTGTTGATAAAGGCAGTGTCGCAAAAGTTAATGAAGAGGTTCAATTTGATGGCTCGTGCTCTTCAAATGCAACTTCCTATATGTGGGACTTTGGTGATGGGGCATCAACAACAGGAACTTCCGTAAAACATAAATATGGCACAGCGGCAACTTATGTTGTAACACTTACGGTAAAGAATAAGAAAAAATCAGCTACTTTAGTTCAAAATGTGATGATCAACCCTTAATTTATTTAAATAATTAATTCAACATTTATTTAAGTAATTGATTCAACGCATTATTTTTTTAAAGAAGTACTATTTAACCAAAAACTCCCACTGAATATTCAATGGGAGTTTTTAGTTAAATAAGATTTAGTCGATATATTTTACTCTACTCTTTTAATAGTACATCCAATAGATTTTGTTTCCTGTAGCTTTGGATTTTCATTTTTACCTAAAGCATCAATAGCATCTTTCAAATAATGTGCTTTCGCTAGAGCAGGATCTTTTACGTTGTCATCAATAGCGCCTTTATATATCAATCCTTTGTTATTAAATAAAAATACCTGAGGAGTACGGGTTGCTCCAAATGCATCTGCTATTTTAGAATTTGCATCCACCGCGTAAGAACAATCAAGCTTTTTAGAAGATGCATATTTAACCATCGCATCAAAGCTATCCTCTTCTGTCCGTTGCCCCTCATTACTATTAATTATAATACATCCAATACCTTGTTTCAGGCAATCATCAGATATTTCCTTAATACGGCTTTCACTTAATTTTACATAAGGACACGTATTGCAAGAAAAAATCACTAAAAGCCCTTTTGATGTTTTGGCAGTATTGAGGGAAACTTCTTTACCGCTTACATCTTTCATCTTTTCATCAGCCAGCGGCAAAGCAGCATTTAAACTCAATTCAGTACCTGCCGTTGTATTAATAAATGATAATAAGAAACCACAGGCTACTAATAATACAAAAAATACAAAACCTTTTTTCATTTGAGTTAAATTAATATTAAGTTAAAGGTAACAAAAGGTTTTAAATTAGTCGTTTTGTTCCTCTATTATAAGGCTCCATTCGTCTAATAGACTAAATTTTTTAGATATCTAAACAGTTTCAAATGAGCTTATTTCAGGGAATAAAATTTAAAAATTCCGCACAAATCTAAACCGTTATTTTTTTAACAATTTGTTGATGATAAAAACATGAACGATCCGTTTTTATTGTTTAAATTTGAATAAGTGAACATCCTAGAGGGTTTAATTATAGTTATACTTAAAGCTATTATTGTTAAATCCGAAACCGCTTTAAACAAATTGAAAGATTTTTTAAATGGCGAAATCATATACTTTAAAATGTAAGTGGATAGTTAAAGTTTTTACTTTACTGTCTTTGTTTACTTTTTCAAATAGTTGGGGGCAAACTTCAAATCTTTTTATTTCGGAGTATGTAGAAGGGAGCAGTAGTAATAAATATTTAGAAATATATAATGGAACAGGTGTTTCGGTAAATTTATCCAATTATGTAATTAGATTGTATGCTAACGGCTCGTCTTCTGCAACTAATTCTTTTACTTTATCCGGCACATTAGCTACTTGTTCTGTATGTGTAATAGCAAATGGTAGCGCCACTTTGGCCGTTACTCCAAACTTTACAAGTGCTGTAATTGGTTTTAATGGAGACGATGCTATTACTTTAGAAACTACTAGTGGAATTATTTTAGATGTTTTTGGAAATATTGGTTGCGCGCCTACTGCTCCTGCTGCTTGGACATCAGGAACATTAACAACAGTTGATAAAACATTAGTGAGAAATGCATCTGTTTGTGCGGGTGTTGGAGATGCGGGAGGGAATTGTCCCTTTGCAACATTAGGTACAGAATGGACTCAATTTAATACAAATGATGTTTCGAATTTAGGTGCACATGCCATAACTTGTGCATCTTGTGCTTCTACTGGAGGACTTTCTGTTATTTCTTCGCCAAGTTCTCAAACGGTTTGTGTCAATACACCTGCAACCATTTCTACAACAGTTGTTGGCTCGCCAACATCTTACCAATGGATGATGAGTTCTAATAACTCTACATGGACTGCAGTAGCTTCTGGGACTCCAACTGGCATGTCATATTCTGGAGGAACTACGGGAACATTGGTGGCAACAAGTTCTGTGGCAGTAAATAATTATTACTACCAATGTGTAATTAGCGATGGAGTTACAACATTAACTACTACGACCTCAACAATTAAAGTTGATGGCATTACAACTCAACCTTATAATGCTGTTATTACTACAGCTCAAACTGCTACTTTTGCAGTAGTTGCGTCTGGTTCCCCATCTTCTTACCAATGGCAAGTTAATTCAGGTGCAGGCTTTTCTAATGTCACAAATGGAGGAGTTTATGCCGGAGCGACTGCTTCTTTAGTGACTATTACCAATCCATCTACAAGTATGAATAGTTATTCTTATCAATGCATTGTAACCTATACGTGTGGAACAACTACCAGTAGCACAGCTGTTCTTTTTGTTTCAAGCCCTTCTGTATCTACTTGTCCACAAATGACAGGTGCGTTCATAAATGCCTGTAATGGTGCTTGTAGTGAAGGAGATAATGAAATTTTATTTTTTAATTCAGGTTCTGCAACTATTCCTGTGAGCCCGACTAATATAAATGTAACGTATGGAAGTGTTAGTTCTCCGACAACCACTTTTACAGATGCATTTACGACTAATGCCGCATATACTGCCAGTTTAAATGCTATGTCAAGTGCTAGTTGTACTACATTGTTTATTGATGCGATGGCGACTGGAACAATTCCGGCAAATAGTGTTTTTATGATATTAAGAAATACTGCTTGCTTTACTTTTGATTTCTCAAGTTTTTGTCCTGCAAATACAGTTTATGTTTTATATTCTTCAGATGCATCATGGCTATCAGGAGGGAATTTTACAAATGGAGGTTCTGTTGGTGAATTAAGGCATTTCACATCCAATTTTTCAGCAGTTGCTGGAGGATGTGTTACTAATAATAATTACCAACCAAATTATTTAGGTGGCGGTGATGGCGCTTCTGTTTCTTTTGTTAATGGCGGAGGAGCTGCAAATGCCTATTTTAATAATGGTTGTACGCCACCACCATTAGTATTGCCAATCGAACTCCTTGATTTTTACGCTACTAAAAATGGTAAAATAAATGATTTGGTTTGGAAAGTGGTTTCCGAAATAAATGTTGTGTATTATACAATCGCTAAAAGTAACGATGGTGTTAATTTTACTGAGTTGGCCAATGTCTTTACAAACTATGATGAGGGAGTAAAATCATATACAATTATTGATGATGCTCCTTTTGATGATATTACCTATTATCGTCTGGGAACTATAGAAAAAGATGGTACAGTTAAGTATCATAAAATAATCTCTGTAGATGAAAAATCAGCAGAATGGGATTGTTATAATTATCAGCAAGAACAAAACCTGATCATAGAATTTAAAAATAACATTCCTAAGGACGCAGAATTACAAATGTTTGATTTATCAGGTCAATTATTAGTTGAGGTTCCGGTTAAGGATCCGAAAATTAAAATAAATACTCAGGCTTTTGCCCAAGGCATTTATTTTGTGAAAATAGCAACACCTTATAAAATCGAAAATTTCAAAATCATCATTTCTAAATAACAGTATTACCATAAACTCTAACTATGAAGAATAAATTTATTTACACAATCCTTTTTGTTGCAAGTATTACAATAAGCCATTTGTCTTTTGGTCAGGTTATTTACCAGCATAATTTTGGCACATCTACTTTCACGGCAGTTAATCCATATGGTGTTGCTCCAAGTACTATTGATCCAGCTTTAAGTGCTTCGCAGTGGACTACTTCATTTGCTTCAGGATTTAGTAGCTTAGCAGGTACTGGCGGTGGAGGTAGCCAGGCTTTGAGTATCAGTAATTCAGGTGGTACACCAACATATTCATTAAGTTACACTGTTGCTCCCGGTTTTCTTTGTGATATCACAAAATTTAGTTTTTGGCGTCAAAGGAGTGGAACAGGCGCTCAAAACTGGACATTAACCGTTAATGGCGTTACAACCATAGGTGCAGGAACAACTCCAACTGCTGGTATTTCTACCGGCACATTACTTGTATCAAATGCAGCCAATGGTTTATCGGGTACAGTTAATGTTGTTTTGCAACTATCCGGTGCAACTGGTACCGGTTCTTTTAGATTAGATGATTTTACTTTATATGGTAATGTATATTCCACCTGTACCGCTCCAACTATTCAGGCATCAGCATTAGTATCTTCCGCAATCACAATATCATCTGCTAACCTTAACTGGACTGCTGGCAATGGCGGGAACGTTTTAATTTTAGCCCGTCAAGCATCTGCCGTAAACGCAACGCCACTCTCGGGCACAGTTTACACAGCTAATTCTGCCTTTGCGCTTGGGCAGCAAATTGGTGTAGGAAACTATGTTGTTTATAATGGCACCGGTACAGCCGCTAACGTTACAAACTTGACTCCAGGAACAAATTATTATTTTTCGGTATTTGAATATAACAGTGTCGGTACATGTTATTTGATACCAGCATTAACCGGCAGTTTAACCACTGTGGCTTGTACTCCACCAACTATCCAGACATCTTTATTTACATCATCATCCAATAATAATACGTCGGTAAATGTTAGTTGGACTTCCGGAAATGGTGGAAACGCCATTGTATTTGCTCGTCAAACAGCTCTTGTAGATACTTTTCCTGTTAATAATGTTACTTATACGGCAAATAGCGTTTTTGCAACTGGGCAGCAAGTTGGTCCTGGAAATTATGTTGTTTATAATGGGATAGGAAACTCTGTAACTGTTACAGGATTAAACCCAGGAACAGATTATTACTTTTCCGTATTTGAATATAGCAGTGGTACTACTTGTTATTTACTGCCTGCATTAACCGGTACAGTAATAACAACTAACACTATAACTCCTGGGTCAACATGTTTAAAAATTAAAACATTATTGATAGATGCATGCGGATCTCCTGAACCCCTTAACGAAATGGTGTATTTTCAAAATGGCTCTTTGCCGCTGCCCATTGATCAAATTTCTATAGCAGGTGCCCCTACATCAGGCATTTATGCATTAAACAAATGGCCTAATAATAATAATTTGTGGAATGGTTTGGTGCAAAATGCTACTACAGCTAGCAAGGTTTCTGCTATTAATAGTACTATTACTGCCTGTGGTTTAGTTTTAGAACCACCATTAGTAGCCGGAATAGGAACAATTCCTGCTAATGCAAATGTTATTTTAGTAGGTTCACAAAATATGTTGCCTTTTGCAAATTCTTTTTCAAATTTAACCGATACTGTGTATATGATTTTTCAGGCCGTTACAACTACTACTGCAGGACAATTCACTAATTTTTCAGCGGGGCCTGGTACCCGGTCATTTGTCATCATCGATAATTTACATGCTTGTACCTCAAATTCTGTTACATACCAACCATGGAGGTTAACAAATATTGGTGATGGAGATGCTGTGGCATATGATGACTATAATAATAGCACTTACTTTAATAGTGGATGTCAAGCCCCATATATCCCTTTTTCTGTGAGTGTAAGTCCGAATCAAACTATTTGCTATAATAGTGTTGCAACGGTAACGGCTACACCAAGTGGAGTTTATAATTCTGTTACGTGGTCTGGAGGTACAGGTGTGTTTTCATCACCTACATCCCTTACTACAAGTTATACTCCCGGGGCTTCGGAAACCGGAACTGTTCAATTGACATGTTCTATCACGAGAACCTGTGCCAGTAATAGTTTTTCCGCTTCAGCTACTGTTACTTTATCAATTACATCTTTACCAATATTTTCATTAGCAGCTTCTAATGGATATTCATTATGTCCAAGTTCGATAAGCGTTATGTCTTATTCCGTTATTAATGCAACTAATGCTGGTGTTATTACTCCTGGCTGGAGTTCTCCATCTGGATCCGGAACAACTTATACAGTCACTTCTCCCAGTGGAATTGCTCCTGTAACCTATAGTTTAAATTTAACTAACGTTTGTGGTACTACCTTAAATACTTTTACAGTTTACCCTTTAGTTCTGCCAACCGTAACCTTAAGTGCAACTACACCAACAGCCTGTGCAGGAAACACTGTGTCATTATCAGTTACAGGTAATACTACTAATTTTAGCTGGAACAATCCTGTATCAACAAACTCAACAGTAACATTAACGGCAAGTATTACCACAACTGGTATTGTAACAAGTACAAACAGTTGCGGATCAGCCTCCGATGCCTATACATTAACGGTAACGCAAAATCCAACTCTTACGGTTGATAATCCTAATGTTACTTTATGTGCAGGACAATCAGCAACTATCACAGCAACATCCACTGCAGGAACATATACCTGGCAACCAAATGGGGTTAATACAAATTCAATTGTTGTAAATTCGGCAGGAACACATACCGTATCTACAAGTAATGCTTGTAGTAGTGCAAGTGTGGCAGTTAATGTTTCTTTCAATGCAACACCAACACTAAGTATATCTTCAAGTTCTAACTCTTTATGTGCTGGTGGGCAAACAACATCTACTTTGTCTTTAGTTGGTAGCACAGGTTCTTATACTTGGAGTACAGGTGCTAACACACCAACATTATCTGTTTCTACACCGGGCGTTTATACTGCTACGGTAAATGCAGGTGTATGTGGTGTCGCAAACGCTAGTATAAATATTAATGTTTTAAGTACACCAACAATTTCTGTTGTATCAACTTCTACATTATTATGTAATGGTGCCACTGCAACATTAACGGCATCTGGTAATTTAAATAATTTTAGTTGGAGTAATGCTGCAACTAATACGTCAACAATAGCTGTAACTGCTGCCGGATTATATACCGTTTCTGTTTCAAATGCCTGTGGTACGCCAAGTGCATCGGTTAATATTTTAGCAGATGTAACACCAACATTAAATTTAGTATCTAATACGCCAACATTATGCATATCTCAATCAGCTAGTTTAACTGTAACCGGCGGAATTGCACCATATAGCTGGTCTAATACTGCATCAACAGGTTCGGTAGTTACAACTACTGGCGGAACCGTTTCGGTAACTAATTCAAATACTTGCGGTACAGATACAAAAACCATATCGGTTTCGGTGGTTCCAAACTCAACGGTTACTTTAGCTTCTAATTCGTTTACGGCTTGTCCTAATGATGTTATTAATATAGTAGCTAATAGTACCGATAATAATTATTCATGGTCTGGTTCTGCAAATGCCACAGCAACCCTGGCATTAACAGCTGCTTCATCTACAACAGGAATTGTAACTTCAAGCAATTCATGCTCAAGTTCTTCAGCTTCCTATACCGTTAGTGTTATTACTGCTCCTGCATTAGCAGTTGATTTTTCAACTATAAATTTATGTGCAGGGCAGAGTGCTACAATTACAGCTACATCCAGTGTTGGAAACTACATCTGGATGCCGGGTGGAATCACTACAAATACCCTGATGGTAAATAGTGCTAATGTTTATACAGTTACAACTTCAAATGTATGTTATACCATCAGTACAACTTCTTCTGTGGTTCCAATTTCTTCGCCTGTTATTAGTTTAACATCAAACACCACTTCAATTTGTCAGAACGAAACGGCAACCTTAACTGTGAGTGGAGGAATTGCACCATATACTTGGTCTAACAGTTCAAGCACTGGCTCTGTAGTAACTTCTACGGGAGGAACTGTAACTGTTTCAAATACGAATGCATGCGGAACGGCTTCGCAAACAATTAATATTAATGTAGTAAATGTAAACGCTAGTATCAGTGCAAACCCAATCAGTGGCGTAAAACCTGTTATTGTTGATTTTACTAATACTAGTATAGGTGCAGTTAATTATTCCTGGAATTTTGGAAATGGAAATTCGGCCAGTACACAAACCGTTTCATCTCAAACTTATTCCGTGGCCGGTACTTATACTGTTTCTTTAACGGCATCAAACGGTTCTTGTAATGATATAGCCTTTTTAATAATCACTGTATTGAACGAAGAACCAACTTTAGTTATTCCAAATGTATTTACTCCCAATAATGATAGTGTAAATGATGTGTTTAGAGTAACCGGATTTAATATTATTGAGTTCAACTGTACAATTATTGATCGTTGGGGATTACAGATGTACCAATGGGAAACTATTAAAACAGGTTGGGATGGTAAATCGAGTGGTAAGGATGTACCAGATGGAACTTATTTTTACATTATTATCGCAAAGGATATAGATAATAGAGAAATAAAAAAGCAAGGGGCTTTTTCTTTATTTAGATAGAGGTAATTTAATTTCTTTAGCACACCGGAAATGCCCTTCAGGACAGGCTTTATGTCCATGCAGTCCGCAGGGTTTGCAATATAAATCTTTTACCTCGATCACTGATGAAATGTAGGATAGAGGATAAAACCCGAATGCCGGAACTGTAGAGCAAAAGAAAGCGGTAGTTGGAGCATTACCGGCTGAAGCCAAATGCAAGGGACCACTATCATTGACATAGTTCATTTTAGCATGCTTCATTAATTCACAGGATTCTAATAAAGATAATTCACCTGCTAGGACTTGAATAGCTGTATGATTGCTGGCAGTTCTTATTTCTTCGCATAATAGTTTGTCAGTTGGCCCACCTAATAAATAAATGTTTAGTTCTTTAGGAATGCCATTACATAATTCAATCCATTTCTCTTTAGGTAGTTGTTTAGTAAACCAAACAGAAGACGGAGCCATACACACAAAGCCCTTCGAGGTTAACGGCTCTATTTTTGAAAACTGCTTGAATGTTGGATAGAGTTTTGGCTTGGCAGTAATCTTATCAGTGATTGATTCAATCAGGTCATTATAACGTT
>JANPOX010000740.1:0-1606 GCA_031428235.1 Bacteroidia bacterium
AAAATGTGGACCGATGTGATTGGAGAAACCATTGAAGCATTTGAATTAAGCAAAGAAGATTCGCAGTTTTTGAACGACGCGCTCATTATCAGTTTTGGAATTGAAAAACGATCAATAGGCATTAGTCCAAATGACGGATTAATAATTGATTATTGGGAGGAGTAAAATCGTGCTGTTTTTGCTTTTTAAGCTTTCTGACTTATTAACAAAAAACACTATTTTTAGAGTAAAATTTCATAAATTTCTGTTTTATCTGCATAAAACTGAGATTTATCTACAAAATTTAGATGCACATCAATACTCTTTATAGCTCTCCACTTTCCGCTCATTTTACCTCAAAACAACATCCTTATTTAGATTAATTATAAATTACAGCGAATGTTAATAAAAATTAAAATTTCCAACCTACTTATATAACATTCTGTTATTTTTGTCGGGAAATTTTTTGTCATTAAAGTGTCATTAAACTGCCATCACACACCAAAATTAGATATAATTCTATGCAAAATAATATGTCTCATTTCTCTTTAAAATCCCTATTTGGCGCGGTTTTCCTGTTTTTTGCTTTCTCCTTTGGATTGAAAGCACAGGACGGTGCTAAATTATTTAAGCAAAACTGTGCCGTTTGTCATGCGGTAACAGATCAAAAACTAACCGGACCTGGCTTAGCTGGGGTATTCGACCGTGCACCAAAAGGCCCGTGGCTTCATGATTGGATCATGGACAACACTAAGCTTATCAAATCTGGTGATGCTTATGCTAATAAAATTTACAACGACAACGGTAAAGCAGCAATGACGGTTTTTGCAGGACAGTTAACTGATCAGGATGTAGATGCAATTTTAGCTTATATAAAAAACCCTCCTGCGCCAACTACAGATGTTGCTTCAGGATCTGCAACAGAAGGCGGAACTGTTAAAGAAGAAAAAGGCGGAATTGACCCATTGTATTTATTATTAGGTGCTATTGTAATCATTGCTTTGATTATTGGTGCTTTACGCAGCGTTCGTCATGCTTTGCAAAACTCATACAACCGTAAAGAAGGGAAAGAAGAAAATCCTGATGTTACTTTTGGAGAAGAAGTAAAACAATGGATTAGTGGCCATCGCCGTTTAGTTGGTGTGTTTGTTATCTTAATCGCATTTGGCGGAATGAAATCATGCTGGGATGCTTGTTATGACCTAGGGGTTTATTATGAATGGGAAACTCAAAAAGGTTACCATCCTGAGCAACCAATTAAATTCTCTCACAAATTACATGCGGGAGACAATGAGATCGCTTGTCAGTATTGCCACAATTCAGTTGAAAAATCACGTCACGCAGGTATTCCAACCGTAAATGTATGTATGAACTGTCACAAAGGAATTCAAACCGGCCCTCAATACAAAGAAACTGAAATTGCTAAGATTTACGCTGCTTCCGGTTTTGATCCAAAATCAGGAAACTATACAGGTCCGCAAAATCCAATCAAATGGATCAAAGTTCACACATTACCTGATCACGTTTATTTTAATCACTCACAACACGTTGTAGTAGGTAAACAGGAATGTGCTACCTGCCACGGTGATGTAAAGAAAATGACTACGGTTGAACAAAAATCGCCGTT
>JANPOX010000741.1:0-2918 GCA_031428235.1 Bacteroidia bacterium
ATCCTTTGTTACTGTTCAGCAAGGTACAGTTGCTGTGATAACTATATTTGGAAAGTACAGAAGAATATTGACTCCCGGTTTAAGTATGAAAATACCTTTTATTGAAAAAGTGTATAAAAAAATCTCCATTCAAAACAGAAGTGTTGAGTTAGGGTTTCAAGCTGTAACCATTGATCAGGCTAATGTAAATTTTACAGCTATGTTATTATATGCGGTAATTAACCAAACTGAAGAATCGATTAAAAATGTTGCATTTAAATTTGTGGATGATAAAAATTTAATGCAGGCATTGGTTCGCTCTATTGAAGGATCTGTGAGAGCTTTTGTAGCAACAAAAAAACAATCTGAAGTATTATCATTAAGAAGAGATATAGTTGAAGCGGTTAAAGAACAATTAGATGTAATGCTTGAAGAATGGGGATACCATTTATTAGATTTGCAATTAAACGACATTACTTTTGATGAAGAAGTGATGCGTTCAATGGCAAAAGTAGTATCAAGTAATAACCTAAAAGCAGCTGCTGAAAACGAAGGTCAGGCCTTATTGATTACAAGAACAAAAGCTGCCGAAGCTGAAGGTAATTTTATTAAAATATCGGCTAATGCTGAAAAAGAAGCCGCTCAAATGCGAGGTCAGGGTATCGCTTTATTCAGAGCTGAAGTGGCACAAGGTATGGCAGAAGCTGCAAAAAAAATGCAGGAATCAAACTTAGATACATCATTAATTTTATTTACAATGTGGACAGAAGCCGTAAAAGATTTTGCCGTGCATGGAAAAGGTAATGTGATCTTTTTAGATGGAAGTACAGAAGGAATGGATAGAACCATGAAACAAATGATGGCTTTAACTCAGGGAGAATCATTAAAAAAATAGATAAACTTCAATTATTTAACGTCCGATGTCTTGATTGTTTAAAATTTATACCATAGCTTTAATCATCTGTAAATAACAGATTTAATAAATCAGAATAACACAATACAAAATATATCTCATGAAAAAACAACTATTTACATTTTTAGGCATTGCAGCAATAGTTGCTAGTTCATTTGCCCAAACCGAAAAACCTAAAAAAATGCCTTGTGGTACTTTTGAGGCAATGGAAGAAGCATTTAAAGCCGACCCTAAATTGAAATTAAAATATGAAGCATCTCAGGCTCAATTTGAAATTGCTTATCAACAAGCTTTAAATGCTAATAACACTGTTTTAAAAACAGCTGCAACTGTTTATACAATTCCTGTTGTTTTCCATATTATGGGGCCACAAAGTATAACTGATCAGGTATTTATTGATTTTATGAAAAACGTAAATGATGATTATGCTAAATTAGGAAATGATACAGCCACAGTTAGCCCCCTTTATAAATCATTACATAAAGATGTGGAAATAAGATTTGCTTTGGCAAAAAAGGATCCATTAGGTAATTGTACCAACGGAATTATCAGACATAATTCAAATAGTACTTACTGGAGCCAAACTAGTCCCAATTATGCTTATTCGGGTACCGGCACAAACAGATGGCCAACCAATAAATATTTAAATGTTTATATTGTTGATTGTATTTCAAGTACAACCTATTCTTGTCCTACTACAAGTGGCGCCTATTTAGGTGGATATACTTACTTACCTGGATCTACGCCATATACTGCTAATGGTAATATGGGGGATGCAATTGTATATTTAAAAAGTTTAATGGGGCAAAGTGATCCTAAAGATTCCCGTACTTTAAGTCATGAAATGGGGCATTGGTTAAATTTATCACATACGTTTGGCACTACCAATAATCCCGGTGCTTATCCTTGTGGAGATCCTGCATTAAATGATTTTGTTGGGGATACACCTGAAACTCAGGGAGATTTTGGAGGTTGCCCAAGTAGTGCCGGTACAAACTCTTGCCATGTTTCAACTAATAAAAATGTTGAAAATATTATGAATTATGCAGATTGCCCAAAAATGTTTACACAAGGACAAATTACCCGTATGAGAACTGCTATAACCAGCGCTACCGGTGGAAGAAATAATTTATGGAGTGCTGCTAATTATGCGGCCACTGGTATCAGCGGTACTTATACATGCTTGCCAGTAGCTGATTTTAAAGCTAATAAAGTAAATAATTGTTTGGCAGGTAATACATTTACTTTTACAAGTACCAGTCAAATTGGTGCTTCAGGAAGTTTATCATGGAATTTCCAGGGTGGTACTCCAGCAACATCTACTTCTAGTGTTCAGGTAGTTTCATATGCTTCTATAGGTACTTATTCTGTAAGTTTAACAGCAGTAAATACTGCAAGTACCAGCACGATGAACAAGACATCCTACATAAATGTTGTGAATGGTACAGGAGGATTATTAGCGCCAAGCCTGTCTGATTTTGATGGGGCAAGTTTACCTTCTAGTATTACTGTTACTAATGGTAATGCAGGTTCAGTAACATGGATTCAAAATACTACTAACGGTGGAAATGCGACTCCTAAAAGTATTTTTATAAATAATGCTTCTGTAACCAGTACTGGTGGTCATATTGATGTATTTGAAACCCCAATTTATGATTTTGCCAACACTTCATCCATTACTATATCTTATTATTATGCTTACGCCAAAAGACTTGCCACACAGGCTGATACGTTTAGGATTCAATATTCGTTGGATTGTGGTGGTACCTGGATAAATGTTTTAGGTGTTCCAACCACAGCAATAATGTCTTCAGCATCCGGCGGTACAACAACCACTGCATTTGTTCCAACCTCTGCTCAATGGATTTCTAAAACAATTGCAGCAAGTTTATTATCTGCTTTAAATAATAAACCTAGCGTTAAATTTCGTTTTTATTTTAGAAGTGATGCAACTGTTGGAAGATCTAATAATATTTATATTGATCAAATTAATATAAATGGAAATGTTGCGGTAGTTACCGGTATC
>JANPOX010000742.1:0-1702 GCA_031428235.1 Bacteroidia bacterium
ACCCGATAGTTTTAATGATCTGATTGCCATGAATGCCTTGTATCGTCCGGGACCAATTGCTTACATTCCTAATTACATTAATCGTAAACATGGTAAAGAACCCATAACTTTTGATTTAGAAGGAATGGATGAATTTTTGGGCGAAACCTATGGTATTACTGTGTATCAGGAGCAGGTAATGCGTTTATCTCAAAAGCTCGCGAATTTTACAAAAGGTGATGCTGATACCTTGCGTAAAGCAATGGGAAAAAAAGATAGAGGCACGTTGGATAAAATGAAAGGTAAGTTCATTGATAATTGCAAGGCCAATAATCATGATCCTTTAGTTGCTGAAAAAGTATGGAAAGACTGGGAAGCTTTTGCAAGTTACGCCTTCAATAAATCGCATTCAACCTGTTATGCTTATGTGGCTTTTCAAACGGCTTACATCAAGGCACATTATCCGGCAGAATTTATGGCTTCCGTTTTGAACCATGCCAGCAGTATAGATTCTATTTCATTTTTAATGGAAGAGTGTAAACGCATGGGTGTAAAGGTTCTTGGCCCGGATATTAATGAAGGTTTTGCGAAATTTGCAGTTATTCCGGGAGGCAATGATATTCGCTTTGGAATGGCGGCCATAAAAGGTGTTGGAGAAAATACCGTAGATAATATTATTGCTGAACGAAATGCGAACGGAAAGTATTCTTCCGTATTTGATCTTGCTAAACGATTAGACAGTAAAAGCGTCAATAAAAAATCACTGGAAGGCTTAGCGCTTGCCGGGGGCTTCGACAGTTTTGAAGGAATTCATCGTGCCATGTTTTTTATGCCCGATCTGATGGATGGAACGACATTGATTGATCGGATGATCAAATACAGTAATCAAATGAGTTTGGGTAATGATACTTCCCAGGCTAGTTTATTTGGTGGTGATGATGAAATAGAAATTACTGAACCTCAATTGCCGAGCAAGATAGAGCCTTGGGGTAAACTGGAAGAACTGGCGCGGGAAAAAGAAGTAGTAGGGTTCTTTATTTCAGGCCATCCTTTAGATCCATATAAATTAATTATTGAACATAAATGCAATGCAAACTGCGCGCAATTAAAAGCAGGACTTGAACCTTTTAAAGGAAAAGATGTCACCTTCGGAGGTGTAATCACAGGCTTTGAAAACCGAACGAGTAAAACAGGAAATGCTTTTGGGAAATTGATCATAGAAGACTATCATGGTTCAGTAGAACTGATGTTATTCGGGAAAGATTTTGTAGAGTACAGCAAATTTATGGTGTCACCTTTATTTGTGTACATAAAGGCTAAGATACAAGAACGATATGGACAGCCAGGAAGTTTAGAATTAAAAATTCAAAAAATTGAACTTTTGGAAACGGTGAAAGAAAATATTTTTTCAACCATGAAATTGAAAATGGACATCAATGCGCTTAACAATGAGCTCATAGCTAATATTGAATCCATTTTTAATTCTTCCCAGGGAAAATGCAGTGTTGAATTTTTTATTGAAGATGCAGCAGAAAACATGAGTGTGAAATTGTTTTCTAAATCTCAAAAAATTGCTGTTAGTACTGAGTTAATGAATGAGTTAGATAAGATTGGGACCTTGACTTATGAGTTGACATAGTGGTAATTCATACGAAATGGTTGGTTGAATAAATAAAAGCTATATTTATTCAACTATTAACTTATTAATTATGAAACTATTTTT
>JANPOX010000743.1:0-2305 GCA_031428235.1 Bacteroidia bacterium
CGGGTCTGCCAGGAATTGTTCGGCGACAGCAACTTCCACGCCGATCAATATTAGCAGTACAGATGAATAAGCTTTCATTCGTGTGTTGAATTTCAACTTCACTTTATTTTTAATGCCCTCTTCCGAAGCATATCGTATTAATCCCTTTTCAAGGCCAACGTTTTCCATGATATTATCACACGCATCCATGCAGGCTGTGCAGCTAACACATTCAAGCTGTAATCCGTTACGAATATCTATTCCTGTCGGACAAATTTTTACACATAAATTGCAGTCGATACAATCTCCCCCAATCCTGAGTTCATTCTTTTTGAATTTGTGACGGTCTTCACCTCGTACATAATCATAGGCTACTGCCACTGTGTTTTTGTCGGTAAGTACACCTTGCATTCTCCCGTAAGGACAAACTATCAGGCACACCTGCTCGCGGAACCACCAATAAATAAAAAAGAAAACTGTAGTGAACAGAATAGTTCCTATAAATGACCCCACATTTTTCGCCGGATTTTTTAGAATGTCAAAGACCTGATCAATGCTGATAAGATAACTCAACAATGCACAGCAAATAATGAAGGAAATACTATAGAAGGCAATAAATTTAAATACACGCTTTTTTATTTTGTCTGCATTCCAGGGCGCTTTCTTCAATGCCTTTTGATAGTTGGCATCTCCGTCTATCCAATATTCTATTTTACGAAAAATCATTTCCATAAAAATAGTTTGGGGGCAGGCCCAGCCACAAAATAGCCTCCCAAATACCACGGTAAATAAGGCAATGATGACAATGAAAATCAACATTCCTAATCCGAAAATAAAAAAATCCTGGGCCCAGAATATAGCTCCAAATAAAATAAATTTTTTCTCTGAAACATTAAAGAGGAAAATCGGCTCTCCGTTATATTTGATAAAAGGTAATGAAAAGAAAACTGTCAGGTAGACTAAGGTGAACCAGGTTCGAAGATCATAATATTTTCCTTTAGGTTTGGTGGGAAACACCCAGACTCTATCCCCATCTTTATCGACAGTAGCGATCGTATCTCTGAAAGAATCTTTACTTGAAAGAGAATTATGATTTATAGCGTTCATTATTTTGTTGTAGTACCGGGGCTATCTTTCACGATTGAAAGACTATCTGTTTTAGCCAGTATGGTATCATTTAGTGCAACTGTATCTTCTGTAAAGAGTTCTCCTTGCGGGTCTTTTGCATTTGCAGGATTCGTTCCTTTAAGTGTTTTAATAAACGTGGTTATTTGCGCAATTTGCATTGGTGATAGATCTTCCTTCCATGATTTCATACCCTTTTCAACCCAACCATACTTAATGGATTTAAATACATCTTGAATACTTCCTCCATGCAACCAATAATCATCTGTTATATTCGGGCCTACAGATCCCTCACCTGTTTTGCCATGGCAGGCCGCACAGTTGGCGATAAAAACCTCTTTGCCAGTTTGCAGATCACTTTGCTCTGTCATTAGTTTAACTGTATTCTCATCCACGTTGTTAGCTGAGTTGCGCATGTATTCGTCTACGGCAAGTTTTGCTTCTGCAATGTCATTTTCATATTCTTTAAGCTGAAGATCGCCTGTGCCCAATACATGGAAATGCAACATGTACACAACAGACACTGCAATGGTTAAATAAAAACCATACTTCCACCATGGCGGTAAATCATTATCCAATTCCTTTATGCCATCATAATCGTGGTCTAGTAATATACTGTCTTCGTCTTCAACAGCGACCGCGCCTACTAAGCTCTGCATTAATCTTGATTCTTTCTTTTTGGTTTCTGTAACTGCTTTTGTAGTTCTGATAAGAAAATTGAACTGGTAAAACATCAAGGCAAGCACTGCTAATTCAAGTACAACAATGGCCAACATAAAATAAAATGTAAAATAATCGAGTCCGCCGATTTTTCCATCGTCTTTTATCACAGCAATAGCCTTCTCCTGCGAAAACATTGCAAATGAAGTAAGCATTAGAATAACCGTACTCACTATTTTTGTGGCATTAGTTTCAGATTCCTTTTCTTTGTAAAATTTATTAATCAAATAATCACTATCAGCGATATTTTTAAATACGCTGCTCAATGCAACGATTAGAATTGCCAATAAAACGATGGTTACCAGAAAAGTTAAAAATAGTGCATTTGAAAAATAGGAGTTACTGTTAACTGCTGTGTTTTCCTGGCAGAACCCCGAAAAAGGAATAAGCAAGAGTGCCAGACATAAGTTTATTTTTTTGACTAAATTCATGTTCCTTAATTTTTTTCGTTAATAGGAAGGTTACTTAACTTTTCGAAATG
>JANPOX010000744.1:0-4100 GCA_031428235.1 Bacteroidia bacterium
CCTGTACGAAATTGATGGTAATCAATGTTTTATTGTGAGCAAAAGAGATATTGCAGCAGGGGAAGAAATATTTGTAAGTTATACTAAGGAATACTGGGACTGCGTTAGATACAACATCAGTATCGGCAGGGGTAGGAAATAAATACTTCCTGAATTTAATGTAACATGGCAAAAAAATCTAATAAAATTTACATTGGATTAAACGCAAGTTATCATGATCCATCAATTGCTCTTGTTGATGAAAATGGCTTTATAATATATGCTCAGGCCACAGAAAGACACAGTCAAAATAAACGTTCACTTTTTACTGTAGCAGATAATTTTCATTTTGTAGAAAAGATTATTGATAGTTATACTATTGAAGATTATGAAATTGCTCTTAATTGGGAAGAAAATAATTCTTTATTAAAAAAATTCTTATTTCTGTTAGTTACCCAGGATTCAGCAAAGAACTATGGCATCTTTAATTTCCTGGCAAAAAAAATTTCCGGAATTAATCAATCTAAACTAATACACCTGTTTTTTTTTACCCGAATAGCTAACTTTAGTTTAAGAAGTTTTTCAGGTCAGGCTTTTCGATATTTATTAAATAAAAACAAAGGCCTTGCGCAAAAAAAAATTAATCTGACAAATCACCATTTATGTCATGCCTATCACGCTTACTATTCCTCTAATTTCACATCAGCAATTATTTTAATACTCGACGGCAGTGGTGATGATGGATTCTCTATAGCAGTTTATGAGGCAGAACAGCAAGAGATAAAAAAAATTGATTTAGGAAAAAGAGGCGCGTCATTAGGATCCTTTTATTCTTCATTAACCAACTTTTGTGGTTTGAATATTTTCTCCGGCGAGGAATGGAAGGTAATGGGAATGGCGCCTTATGGAGTGTTAAATCAGGAACTGTATAATGATTTCGATGACTGGTTTTACGTTGAAGGAATTAATGTAAAAATTAAGGGAAGAAAACATGTTTATATAGAAGACAAAATAAATCAAAATAAATACACTGGCCTAACCACAAAAGATATTGCGCATACCGGTCAATTATTCTTTGAGAACATGGTAATACAACTTATTAATGAACTATTTAAAAAATTACCACATCAAAACTTAATCATATCAGGTGGTTGTGCATTAAATTCATCCTGTATGGGTAAATTACATGTATCAACTCCTTATAAAAACATATATATTCCCTCAGCACCTGCCGATGATGGCGGATCAATAGGGGCCGCTCTGCTATTATATAAACAAGACAATCCTGATAAGAATATTCCCAACAATCAAGCAAGTCCTTATTTGGGAAATGAAATTAAAGATGAAGAAATATCCTTTTTAATAAAATATAGTGGATATGTTCATCATAAATATGAGTATGACGAATTATATAGCGTTGTTGCTAAAGCTTTAGCAGATGGGAAAATTATTGGATGGGTTCAAGGGAAAGCTGAATTTGGGCCGAGGTCACTTGGTAACAGATCTATTTTAGCCAATCCATCATTATCCTTTATGAAAGATAAAATAAATTCCGAGGTAAAGTTCAGAGAAGAATATAGACCTTTTGCTCCGGCTATCATGGAAGAATATGCCAACGAGTATTTTGAAAATTACTATCCGACTCCTTATATGGAAAGAGTACTGAAAATAAAAAAGGACAAAAGAGAGAATCTAACAGCTGTCAACCATGTAGATAATACGGGTCGATTACAAACAGTAACAAAAGAACTGAACCTGCATTTTTACAATTTAATAAATGAATTTTATAAATTAACTAATATCCCGGTAGTATTAAACACGAGTTTTAATGTGATGGGTAAACCTATTGTTGATTCGGTACCTGATATGGCCAGCGTTTTTGCTACCAGTGGACTGGATATCTTAGTAATCAATAATACTGTTTTCGAAAAAATATAAAAACAATATGAAAACGGATACGCCACAAAAATATTACATAGGCATTGCCGCCGGTTTCCATGATGGTGCCATCGCTTTGGTGAATGATGAAGGAGAAATAATTTTTGCGGAAGCAACGGAGAGGTTCACTCAAAATAAAAGGTCACTCAGCTCCGTTGCAGATAATTACTTTTATATCCAGAAAATAGTAAAAAAATATAAAATCAATGACTACGAAATAGCAATAAACTGGCAAGCCTATAATTCCATCACTAAACATACATTAAAAGCATTATTAAACTATTGCATTAGAAATTATTTGTTTGCTTCAAAATGGTTTGCGCAAAATATCAGGAAACAAAACCCTGATGAATATATTAGTATAGTTGACATGAATTTTACTTCACAAATGGGTAGTTTATTTATGGCAGGCAGTTCGGCGAGAAATGTTTTAGTAAATAAAGAAAAACTTTTGTACAAAAAACTTTCCTCTTTTGACCATCATTTAACACATGCGTACTACGGATTGTATACTTCCCCAGTAACACACGCAGTTGTATTGATATTAGACGGAAATGGTGATAGCGGTTCTTCACTGAGCCTTTATGATGCAAAACAAAACAACATAAAATTACTTTTTAGAAATAAAAATAACTGCTCATTAGGAAATTACTATGGAAGAATAACACAATTATGTGGTTTCGACAATAATGCCGGAGAACAATGGAAAACAATGGGATTAGCTCCCTATGGCAAACTAAATAAAGAACTACTTAATCATTTAACTCAATGGATTACCGTAGCTGATATTGGAATAAAATATATTGATGGAAATAAAATATTTGAAATATTAAAGTTATTTAAAAGCGATCAACTTAAAATTTCAAAACAAGATATAGCCTTTACAGGGCAATACTACTATGAAACACTTTTAATAAAACTGGTCAATAATATTTATTTAAAATATCCAGGTGAAAATTTAATTATAGCAGGTGGATGTGCTTTAAACTCAGCTGCCAATGGCAAGTTGCATATAAAAACTCCTTATAAAAATATTTTCATTTCTTCAGCTCCTGCCGATGATGGATGCGCTGCTGGTGTGGCATTGTTAAATTTTAAAAGACACAATCCTTTAAAAGAAATTCCTTGTTTTCAAACAAACCCCTATTTGGGATTTAATATTGAAGAGGAGGAAATACAGAATTTTCTTAAACATTCAGGTTACAGCCATACAAAATTTACTTACGAAGAGCTTTATACGGAAGTCGCACTACATTTAAAAAACGGAAACATAATTGCCTGGGTTCAGGGAAGAGCCGAATTTGGCCCAAGAGCATTGGGCAACCGATCTATTTTAGCGAATCCAGCATTACCTGAAATGAAAGATAAAATTAATGCTGAAGTAAAATTCAGAGAAGAATTTAGACCTTTTGCACCATCCGTGCTAGAAGAACATGCGGAATTTTATTTTGAAGACTACCACCCTACTCCAAACATGGAAAGAGTTTTACAAATTAAAGAAAATAAACGAAACCTAATACCGGCAGTAACTCATGTGGATGGATCAGGGCGACTGCAAACAGTAAGTAAAGAAACTAATTTACATTATTACAATTTAATTAACGAGTTTTATAAATTAAGTAATGTCCCTATAATTTTAAATACTAGTTTAAACGTGATGGGTAAACCAATTGTAAATTCAGTTAGTGATATTGCAGCTGTTTTTTCAACGAGTGGAATAGATATTTTAGTTATTAATCAGTATGTATTTAAAAAAGGAAGCAATCCTGTTTTAAAGAAAAATATCGTTAAATAGAATTTCTATCGTAAACATGAATGATATAAACAACATAAGTATCAACTTCATAGTTTCCACCTCCCGCACAGGAAGTACATTATTGACATCTATGCTAAACATGCACAAAGAAGTTTTATCTTTTTCGGAAGAACCATTTCTTTATAGCTTGTATCCTAAGTATAAGCATATAACAAATTGGACTGACAGAGTAATTGAACAATTTTGTTATGATTTTTATTTGTTTAGTGAAGCAAATCTTAAATTTCAATTTGGCAAAAAAGAAGACTTACAAAAAACATTACAGCAAAATAAAATTGGCCTTAACATTGAAAATGCAATGAAGTTAACATGTCTTAACTTTTTGCCACATAAAGACAAATCTCATATTACGACAATCGTAGATAAG
>JANPOX010000745.1:0-8268 GCA_031428235.1 Bacteroidia bacterium
TCAGGGTCTCATTAAGATGCTGAAACAAGTTCAGCATGACCAATTAACCAAAATATTTTCGAGTCATGAGAAAATCACCTACCGAATTAATTAACCTTTCATTTAGCGGCCTAATGGTTATGTTAACCTTTACTGGCGCGATCGTATTTTTATTTACGGATCTCATGGGCGATAAAGCCTACGGGAGCAAGCGCATAATATTAGGCACTGTGTTTTTGGCCTATGCGATTTACCGTTCTTATAGAATGTACATTGTTTTAAAAAAACAAGATTAAAATTCCCCTTCTTTTATCTTTTTAGATAACATTTCACTCTTATGTCTTAACAATAGAGTAGATTAATCGCTCAAACAGAGGATGAGTAGATAATTGTACATCTTTTAGAAGCTTTTTTTGGCATTAAACCTTTTATCTCAGAAAAACACATGTAACTCTTATAACAGGATGAAAACATAATTGTTTTATTCGAATGTTTTTATAACTTTACTATTAGTCGTAAAAATATTACTATTGATATATGAAAAAGCTTTATTTATCCGTTTTTATCTTTTCGAACCTTGTTTTGATTTCTCAGACAGACACTGCTTTAAAAGCGACTAATATCAGTGAACTATCCCTCGAACAATTATTAGATATTAATGTATATAGTGCTTCACGTAAACTAGAACCACATAGTGAGGCCCCAGCTATAATGACCACAATTTCCCGTAATCAAATTGCAGCATTTGGAGTAGCAAATCTTGTTGATATTTTTAAATACATTCCCGGCATTGAAACCAATATGGGTGCGGATGGATTTTATCATATGTCTATAAGAGGGGCAAGCAAAGAGGGAGAAATTTTAGTCCTTATAAATGGACAACAAATAAATGACTTTTATAACGGAAGGGCATTGCTTGATTTGCCGGTTGATTTTATTGACAGAATAGAAGTTATCCGGGGGCCAGGTTCTGCATTGTATGGAAGTAATGCCATTGCTGGTGTAATAAATATTTTTACAATTAAAGAAACATCGATTTCTGTTATGGGTGGAAATTATAATACATTAAAATTAAACGGAAATTATTTTATAGAAAAAAACAAAACGCAATTTAATGTTTCAGTGGGAGGTTTAACAACGGATGGCGCCGTAGCAGAAATTGAATCTGATAAAGCAGAGGCGGAAACATGGAGTTTAACACATTTGGATAAAAAATATAAAACAAACCGTTGGAGAAAAGACGCTTATATAAACAGCAACCTTAAAGTGGGAGATTTTCATTTTCAGGTTTTTAATATTGCCAGACAACAAGGCACTTATATAGGGCCAGTTTTTATTGCAGCACCCGAATCAAAATTATTTACCAATCAATTATCAACTTCATTACATTATGATTTTAAAATAAGTGACAATGTTGTAGTTACACCAAAGATCTATAGTAATTTAAATTACCATGATTTTTTAACTCAGGAAGCGCCTGATAATTACGTTTCTAATACCTCTGGTGACATTTTTGAAAACGGAAAACTTTCTAAGGAAAAATACCTGGGTACAACTTATGGCGCCGGAATGGATATTTACATAAAAGCAAATGAGCATTTTGATTTGTTAACCGGAAGTGTATTCGAAGATTTATCAATGTCAAATTATAATTTAACCAGAAATTACAAAATTGCTGGCGATGAATATAAAGAGACTTTTGGCAACTACGATAATATTCAGTTTACACAAAATGAAAAACGCCGATATGTTTCTGCTTATTTTTTACAGGGTAATTATAAATTAAAAAAACTTAATATTACAGCAGGTCTTCGTCATGATAATTACAGTGATTTTGGTTCCGCATTTAACCCAAGGGTTGGGGTAAATTATAAAGTTTCTTCTCATTTGCTTTTTAAAGGATTGTATGGTACAGCTTTTAGAGCACCTACATTTCAGGAGTTGTATGACAACACAACTATTGGTAATGCCTATGGAGTAAAAGGAAATGTCAACCTAACTCCTGAAAAAATCAGCACAATGGAGTTAGGGACAAAAATTACCTATAAGAATATCGTATTGAACTACAATATATATTATGTAGTACATAAAAACTTAATTCGAATTTATGATCCCCACGGAGGTGGAAGCATAGGGATATATGAAAATATTGGCAACACTAAAACATTTGGAAATGAGGCAGAACTTATGGTGCAGTTGTGGCGTGATAAATTAAACTTTTTCGTTAATTACTCTCAGTATCTAAGCAAATTTGAATGGAATATAGAAAAAGTGAAAAAATCGGATGTTGCTTTTTTTGAGAAGCAACCAGACTACTATAAAACTATCACCAATATTCCTACATTAAGACTGAATGCCGGGTTAGAGTTTAAGGTAAAAAAATACAGTTTATTTGCAGGGGTTAACTATGGAAATGAAGCATACAATAATAACCGGTTTTATTTGGAGCAGGATCATTTTGCGGAAATTCCTTTTTATGTACAAGGAAATTTTAATGTAGGTTATTCTTTCACCCAAAAAATTTCCGCGAAAATTCAATTAAATAATGTAGGAAAAAAATATAGTTCGCCCGACGAATCCACCAATATTAATGCCTTTGGAACAAAAGGAATGTTGCAGCCAGGAGCAACACTATCCCTTCTTTTAAAATATAAGCTATAAGTGAAGAAGTATTATAAATATAATTTTTTCATTGTAGGCTTGCTGCTTTTCCTTGGTGTATTTCAGAAGAGAGAATCTTTATGTAAGCCTATGTTTTTCATTAATTTATAATTTAATTATAATGGTAGCTGAGAAATTAAAATTTGGAATAACGACACTATTTATAGGTGTTTTTCTTTGTGTATTGATAGGTTTTTTTAATTCATGTAAACGAAAAAATCGTCAACCGGAGCCTAATGTGATTGGACGATTAGTTGTTGATGTGGATGCCAGTACAAATGTTGTAAGAAAGCGTGAAGCTAAAATTGGAAACATGATTGCAGACGCAATAAAGAGTGACTTTGAAGAAAGAAATAAAATTGTCGATTTTGCTTTGGTAAACGGAGGTGGTATTCGTTTCAGCAGCACTAAACGAGCGGATGGTATTTATAAAGCCGGTGATTTCACATCCGATATGGCCGATGAAATGTTACCATTTGGAAACACCAATGTGATTGTAACGGTAACAGGAACACAGTTAAAAGAAATTTTCGAACGTTCGGTGGCAAGGTACCCAGTGGCAAAAGGAAATTTCATGCAATTATCCAAAGAGGTAAGAATAACGGTTGATACAACGAAAACGGCTCAGGTTTTAAACATTGATGAAACCGCAATTATTACACAAGGAAGCAGAATCCTTTCAATAAAAATTAATAATGTGGAGTTTGATAGTCTTGCGGTGTACAACGTGGGTGTTCCTGATTTTATTGCAGATGGAAACGACGGATACGCAACCTTAAGAAAATTATCCGCTAGTTTAAAAGAATATATCGGAGAGGATATCGCAAATATTCTCAAAGAATATGTAATAATAAATTCAGTATTAGAACCGAAATTGGAAGGAAGAATTATTTTTCAATAACTATTAAGTTGAAGATATAGAGGGGTATAAGTTTTATACTTATGCCAATTAGAAAAAAATGGAGTGACCTTTAAAGTGAGGGTACAAAGCGAATGCTAAAAAAAAGAGAATACATATTTCTTACATTAACTTTAATTTTGTTGAGTTCGTTTTTAATAAAACAAAAAACGGAAGTAGAGGAATACATAGCTAAGGCAGCTTTTATTTTTAATTTTACAAAGTTTGTAGAGTGGGAAAAAACAGAAACTAATGCAAGCCCTACGTTTGTAATTGGTGTTTTAGGTGACTCACCCATTTACCAGCATTTAATAGATCTTGCTACAAATAAAACAATCAACAATAAAAAAATTGAGGTTATAAACTGTTCTACAAGAATGCCATCAGCATGCAAATGTCAAATTGTATTTGTTTCTGAAACCGTTTCTTCAACGGATTTCAAGGATTTTGTGTCGGAACTTTCAACCAAAAATGTTTTATTTATTTCCGAAAAGAAAGGGTTTTTAGATCAGGGTTCAGCCATTAATTTTTTAGTTATTGAGAATCACATCAAATTTGAAATTAATATACAGTCGCTGAATAAATCGCACCTAAAAGCAAGTTCACAATTATTAAAACTAGCAACAGCTATTCAAAACTAAGATGAAGTTTTTAGCCAACATATCAATAAACTCGAAGCTTATAGTGATGCAGATGCTCACTTTTTTAGTGGGTATGGTTATTTCTGTTTCTATTTATCTTTATTTTGATTACACTGCTATGTACAAAAACAAAATCAATAGCATGTTAGTAATTGCTGAGGTTATTGCCCTAAACAGTGAAGCGCCTTTGTTATTCAATGACTCTGAAGCCGCAAATTCTATTTTAATGGGCTTAAAAGCAGAAACTGACGTTACCCACGCCTGTTTGTTTGATAGTACCTGGCGCGTAGTGGGCAATTATTTAAGAAAAGGTGAACGTGAATTTCTATTTGAATCTTTATCTAATGAAAAGATAAAGGCAGAATTTAGGTCAAACAACTTATTCATTTATTATAAAATTGTAAAGGATAAAGAATGGTTGGGTACACTTTGTGTAAAAACAGAGTTAACAGAGATAAAGGGCCAATTTTACAACAAGGTAAAATTAATAGGGTTAATTGTTGTTATAGGGTTTGTGGTTGCATTTTTTGTTGCAACATTTTTGCAAAAATACATCTCTAAACCAATTGTGAATTTAGCGGGTTTAATGGAAGATGTAATACAAAAAATGAATTATCGGATACGGTCTAAACATAATGGAACAGATGAAATTGGCAAATTATCTAAAGCTTTCAATAATATGCTGGAGAAAATTGAAAAGCACGAGCAAGCCTTATCGGAAACAAATAACCAATTAGAATTAAGAGTTCAAGAGAGAACTATCGAGCTAAAACTAAAAAACGAAAGACTCTTTGACGCCATTGCTTTAGCCGAACAGTCCAGGCAAGCTAAGGAGCAGTTTTTAGCAACAATGAGCCATGAAATAAGAACACCTTTAAATGCGATTCTTGGTTTTCAAAAATTACTAAAAGACACTAAGCTTGACGAAGAACAAAATGATTATCTGGAATCTATTGATTTTGCAGGAAAAAACCTATTAGTCATCATTAATGATATTTTAGATTTATCAAAGATTGAGGCGGGGAAATTTGATTTTAATCATGATGTGTTAAATGTACAACAGGCATTAAGTTCTGTTAAAGAATTAATTGAGTTTAATGCTAAAGAAAAAAGCATTCAACTGGTTTTAGATCACGATGAAAACATCCCGGAAACTGTAATTGGTGACGCAGCCAGATTTAACCAGATTTTATTAAATCTCGTTGGGAATTCTGTAAAATTTACTGAAAAGGGAACGGTTAAGATTAGCAGTAAATTGATCAGTAACAAAGCAGATCTTGTTTTATGTGAATTTATTATCAGTGACACGGGAATTGGTATCCCTAAAGATAAATTAGGAATTATTTTTGAAAGATTCGCCCAGGCTTCTCCGGATACAACACGTAAGTATGGAGGAACGGGTTTGGGTTTAACAATTGTTCAGCAACTATTAACATTGCAAGGCGGAAAAATTTCAGTTGAAAGCGAAGAAGGTAAAGGATCTACTTTTACATTTTATTTACCATTTGCAAAGGCAACTCCCGGTGCGTTATTAAATCAAACTGTAAAGCCAGGAACAGATATTGAACTCAAAAAACTAAATCCAGGCAAAAAAATTAAAATATTAGTTGCTGAAGACACGCCTTTAAATCAAAAATTAATAAAAAAAATAATTCAAAAATGGGGTTACGACATGGATCTTGCCTCAAATGGAAAAGAAGCTGTTTCCTTATTAGAAAAAAACAACTACGACATTATTTTGATGGATATTCAAATGCCCGAAATGGATGGTTATATGGCCGCTAAATTAATCAGAGAACTTCATGACGACGTTAAAAAAAACATTCCTGTTATCGCATTGACTGCCCACGCTTCAAACGAAGAAGCTAAGAAATGCCTTGCCCTTGGCATGAATGCTTACGTTTCTAAACCATTTGATTCGGAAGTACTGTTAAACACTATTTTGCAATTGATAAATAAAACTCATTTAAAGGAACCAACTCAGATATATAATGATATTGAAAAATCGGAACAGTTGTTTGATTTAACTTATATAAAAGAACACGCCAGTGGCGACATCGATTTTTTAATCGACATGATTTCTACTTGCCTACACGACACGCCTCCACTTTTAGAGCAATTGAAGTCAGATATCAGCGAGAATGATTATGCAAAAATAAAAGTGACTTCTCACAGCATGAAAGGTTTGTTTTTGACTTTGGGAATGAATGAAGCCGCCCGTCTCCTGAGGGAAATTGAGACATTGGCTGAAAGTAATGGACCAACGTCTGTTATTTCATCTAATTATTTTAAAATCGAAAGCATGTTTAATCAGGCCATAGGCTTGTTGGAAACAGAACTTAAAAAGCTTAAAACATAAAGAATTTTCTAAGGATTATCGTTTGTTTAAAAACCCCTTTAGTATGTAAAAATTAAAAACCCCCAAAGAATTTTCTTCGGGGGTCTTCTTATATTGTTTTAATAATTATGAAAAGGCATTAAAGCCCGTTACATCCATTCCTGTAATCAGTAAATGGATATCATGGGTTCCTTCATAAGTAATAACTGATTCAAGGTTCATCATATGACGCATGATAGGGTATTCGCCCGTAATTCCCATACCACCATGTATCTGACGTGCTTCACGCGCAATCACTAAAGCCATGTTTACGTTATTACGCTTTGCCATACTAATTTGAGCCGGAGTAGCACGGTGTTCATTTTTTAAAACACCTAATCTCCAGGTTAATAACTGTGCCTTGGTAATCTCCGTGATCATTTCAGCTAATTTTTTTTGTGTTAATTGGAAAGCGCCAATTGGTTTCCCAAACTGAACACGCTCTTTACTATAACGTAACGCACTATCATAACAATCCATCGCGGCACCAATAACACCCCAGGCAATACCAAAACGCGCCGAGTTTAAACATCCCAAAGGCCCTTTTAATCCTTTTACATTTGGCAATAAATTTTCTTTAGGAACTTTTACGTTATCAAAAACCAATTCACCGGTAGCGCTGGCACGTAAGCTCCACTTACCATGAGTTTCAGGCGTTGTAAAACCCGGATCTCCTCTTTCAACAATTAATCCTCTGATTTCTCCTGCCTCGTCCTTCGCCCAAACAATAGCAATGTCAGCGAAAGGCGAATTACTGATCCACATTTTTGCGCCGTTCAATAAATAATGATCGCCTTTATCTTTAAAATTAGTCAGCATGCCATTTGGGTTACTGCCATGATCCGGTTCTGTTAACCCAAAACATCCCATTAACTCACCAGCTGCTAATAGTGGTAAATATTTTTTCTTTTGTTCTTCGCTACCGTAAGCATAAATCGGAAACATCACTAATGAACTTTGAACAGAGGCCGTAGAACGCAATCCACTATCACCCCGCTCTAATTCCTGCATGATTAAGCCATAAGAAATTTGATCTAAACCCGGACCACCGTATTCAGCAGGAATATAAGGACCAAATGCACCAATTTCTGCCAATCCTTTGATCCATTGTTTTGGAAATGTAGTGGTTTGACAAGCTTCTTCAACAATAGGAGTTACTTCTTTTTTTACCCATGCACGAGCCGTATCACGAATTAATTTATGTTCATCACTTAACAGTTCATCCATTAAATAATAATCGTGTGCCTGAAAGTTATCTGTAGCCATTTTATATAATTTTTTAAGTGTGTAATATTACAAAAATACTGCTGAACACCCAAAAGAAAAAGCCTAAGGTTTGTTGCGTATTTAAAGCCAAAAACCCCGTCCGCTAGCTAGCGGACGGGGTTTTATATTATTATAATTTAATAAATACTATTAATGATGTCCGTGATCTTCAGCCTTTTCAGGAGCAGCAGTATGGGTTGAATCTGCTTTCATGATAGAATCGGTAACTGCCGCTGCTTCTTCTGTTACTACCTCGTGTTCATGTCCTTCTACAGCTGTATGTTCAGCGGGAGTAGTGCCATGTTCGCTATGAGCTTCGTGTTTTGCATCACAAGCTGCTTCACATTTATCACCTTCACAACAGTCCTGTTTTTTATCGCAAGTACTTACAGCCAAAAAAATAATCAATACGGTAACTAATGCTAATATTAAAGGAGTGCGAAACG
>JANPOX010000746.1:0-2172 GCA_031428235.1 Bacteroidia bacterium
CAAGTGAGTGGCACTATGGTTGTTTTCTGTATAAGAACGTTTGGTACGATTTACCTTTGCCGTGAAAGTTGCCTCCATATTCTCCGGTAATTTATCGCAAAAATGAATAATCACACCGTTCTCTTTTTTAGTATCGGTAATGTTGATCGTTTCATTAATGTTGGATAAAGTACCTGCATCACCTATTTGTCCACCGCTTTCAGCATAAAAAGGGGTTTTATCCAATACAACCTGGAACTGTTCTTTGTTTTTTGCTTTTACTTTACGGTAGCGAATAATATTTGCTTCACATTCTAATTCTGAATATCCTACAAACTCTGTTTCAGCTGTTGAGCTATCTGATGTTTTTTTATTTTTTTGTATAGTTATCCAATCGTCTGTATCTACAGAGGTTGCAGCACGTGAACGGTTTTTTTGTTCTGTTAGTAATCGATTAAATTCATTTTCATCAATACTTAAATCATAACCACGTGCAATTAAAGAAGTTAAGTCCAATGGAAAACCAAAAGTATCGTATAATTCAAATACCAGTTTTCCATCAATTACTTTACCCGATTTGGAATTAGTTAAATCAATACAAACCTGGTCGATACGCTTTAAACCAATTTCCAGGGTTTTATAAAATGATGTTTCTTCCTCCTTAATTACTTTTTCTATCAATATTTTTTGAGAGTTCAGTTCAGGGAACTGTTGTCCTAATTGATGTGCCAATGTTGGAACAATACGGTACATAAACGGCTCTTTAATATTTAAAGATTGATAACCATAACGAATGGCACGACGTAAGATCCGACGGATCACATAACCCGCACCGGTATTGCTTGGTAACTGTCCATCCGCGATCGAAAAAGAAATCGTCCGGATATGATCAGCGATTACACGCATGGCAATATTGATGATCAGTTGTTTTTTGTGATTGTTTTCATCTTCCGGTTTATATCGAAGACCGCTTAACTCTTCAATTTTGCTTAATAAAGGAGTAAATACATCTGTATCATAGTTGGATTGTTTTCCCTGTAATACACGCACCAAACGTTCAAAGCCCATTCCCGTGTCAACGTGTTGAGCCGGCAATTTTTCAAGACTTTTATCAGCCTTGCGCATGAACTCCATAAATACATTGTTCCAAACTTCTATTACTTGTGGGTCATCATTATTCACTAATGTTGCTCCGTCTACTTTTGTCCTTTCAGCATCACTTCTTCCATCATAATGAATTTCGGTACAGGGCCCACAAGGACCAGTGTCGCCCATTTCCCAGAAGTTATCTTTTTTATTTCCTTTTAAAATTCGGCTTTCATCAATGTATAATTTCCAGGTATCATAAGCCTCCTGGTCAAAGGGTACATTTTCTTCTACGCTACCTTCAAACACAGTAACGTATAAGCGACTCTTATCGATTTTATAAACTTCTGTCAGTAATTCCCATGCCCAGGCAATAGCGTCTTTTTTAAAGTAATCGCCAAAACTCCAATTACCTAGCATTTCAAACATGGTATGGTGATAAGTGTCAACACCCACTTCTTCCAAATCGTTGTGTTTACCACTTACGCGCAAACATTTTTGCGTATCAGCTACTCTTGGATATTTAATAGCGGCGTTACCTAAAAAAATATCTTTAAACGGTGCCATACCCGAGTTGATAAACATAAGCGTAGGATCGCCTTTAACTACCATTGGGGCAGACGGAACAATTTCATGGCCCTTTGATTTGAAAAAATCTAAAAATGTTTGACGTACTTTATTTGATTCCATAGTATTTAAAAGAAGCAACGAATATACTAAAAACACCGGCATCGTAAATCACAAATTATTCACTTTTTAAGGTGGCTTACTTTGAAGTTTTTGAGATAACTATGCGCGAGGGATCCAAACGTAAATACTTTTGCTCGTGCACTGAGCGGAGTCGAAGTGTACGAGCAAAAGATTGGATCCGCCAGCTGGCGGATCGGTTTCTGTCTGTCTCTTACAGAACGTGCCCATTACCTTTTAATTAAGTTTGATAATTTTATACCTGAAAAATTTTAAAAAAATCTCTTTTTTTCCCGAAGTAAAAACCTTATTCTAAAATCAATCATTTTATTATATTTGTTAGCCTTTACCTATTAAATGTCAAAAGTAAAATATAAGTTCAATACTAAATCCTTAACCTACGAAAAAGTAAAAATTACT
>JANPOX010000747.1:0-1863 GCA_031428235.1 Bacteroidia bacterium
CATAAAGACGGGATCGTGAGGGGAAGCGGTGTATTTGTAAATCTTTCCCATACCAAAGAAAATGAAAGTATCATCAAAGATAGGGCGGCTGCTTTTTATTCATTCAATAAAGGAAGTTCTCCTCAGGATTATCCTTCATCACTCATGGGCGCGATGGCTTTATTACGTCAAACTTATTATGATGCGGCATGGTATAAAAGCAATCAATCAAAAACGGAATATAATATCACACTGGATGCATTTCATAAACTGCAGGAGTTACCTGCTATTTTTGAAGGTAATGATAAGTTCAATGATCTTCGTGCTAAAAAAATCGGTGATGAATTTAATATCAAATACATTATTAAAGGTGGCGGAAATGAATACCAAAGGCTTTATGATATTCAAAACAGTAATACAAGATTTATTATCCCTATTAATTTTCCGGAAGCTATTGATGTTGAAGATCCTTACGATGCGGAGCAGGCCTCTTTAACAGATTTAAAACATTGGGAGATGGCTCCTGCTAATTTAGCAGAGCTTGAAAAAAATAATGTTCAATTTTGCATCACTAGTTCCGATCTGAAAGACAAAAGTATTTTTTTAAAGAATCTTCGAAAGGCGGTAAAGTATGGTCTATCAGAAAAAATGGCTTTGCGTGCCTTGACCTTTAATCCGGCAAGTTTTATTGGTGTTCAGGATAAAACAGGAAGTTTAAAGCCTGGCATGTATGCTAATTTCTTTATTGCTTCCAAATCTATATTTGAAGAAGATGCTATCATTTATGAAACATGGAGTAATGGCATTAAGCATGTGTATAATGATATCTCTATGCCTGAAATTGATGGTGTTTATCAGTTATCTTATAATTCAAACAATTATAAATTAACCATTAGTAAAGACCAGGAAAACTATACGGGCATTGTACTATTAAAAGACAGCATGAAAGCCAAGGTAAGTTTAACTTTCAAAAACAATTTACTTACCATGAGTTTTCCTTACGACTCTACTTTTGCACTTCGTTTATCAGGTAATTATAATGAAAAAACAAAAAGCTTTGCTGGAGAAGGCCAGTATACTGATGGTTCATGGCTGAGTTTCAAATTAAATTTTATTACTACCTCAGATACCGCAAAATCAAAAAAACCAAAAGAAGAGCCAAAAATAACTTACGGTAAAGTATATTATCCGTTTATCGCTTACGGCGAACCTCTAGCAAATAGTGACGGATTAATTAAAGATAACTGGCCAAAATTTAAAAATAATTATGATGGCATCCTGATTAAACAGGCAACCATCTGGACAAATGAAAAAGACTCATTATTAAAAGACCAGGACGTGTTAGTAGTAAATGGAAAGATAGAAAAGATAGGATCTAATATTGAAGCGCCCAAAGTCGGAAATATAAAAATAATTGATGGTAAGGGAATGCATTTAACTCCTGGTATTATTGATGAACACTCGCATATTGCTTTATTTAGTGTGAATGAAGGGGCTGATGCCAGTTCAGCGGAAGTAAAAATGAGTGATGTGATTAACCCCGATGATATCAATATTTATCGTCAGTTATCCGGAGGTGTTACAACTGCCCAATTATTGCACGGTTCCGCAAATCCAATTGGCGGACAAAGTTGTTTAATTAAATTGCGCTGGGGCAAGGGTGCAGAGGAATTTAAATATGATAAGGCTCCCGGTTTCATCAAATTTGCATTAGGAGAAAACGTAAAACATTCAAACGGTACTAATCCTGACCAGGTAAGATTTCCTCAAACAAGAATGGGAGTAGAGCAATTGTATTATGATTATTTTACAAGAGCAACGGCTTACAAAAAACAAATGGCTGACTTTAGCAAACTGACACCCAAGCAAATCGCAACAAACAAA
>JANPOX010000748.1:0-4098 GCA_031428235.1 Bacteroidia bacterium
CAAACTTGTTTTCACGTATTTACCAATGGGAACATTAAAACTGACACTTCGCGGAAACTGAATACTTAAATTAACACCTTCCAGCTTTCCTACTCTGATGCCGACGTATGGCAAATTTAAACGGTTACCATATAAGAATGATCGGGAATAACCAGCCCTGAAACTAAAGTATTGATTGGCTGTGAAATTATAAATCAGGGTGGATGCCATGCGAAGTCGCCGTGTGTATTGATAACCGTTATCCTGTGTAACAAAGGGTGTAAACTCTCCATAAAACAAACTGCGTTTGCCAGTGTTATAAATCATCCGTACACCTAAGGAAGTTCGGCTCAAATGATGATCTTTAGGAATACCTGAAAATTTTGGAGTCACAACAGAATAACTGCCCGTCAATAATAAATGAAAATTAGAAATAACTGAACTGTCTTTTTTATAAAAATCTTTAGTGAACAAAGGAGTATTAAACCCTAATACAGATTGATTCAGCTGGTAGGTCTTTAATCGTTTAGATACAAATGTTTTTCCTGACAAGGTACGTTCGCCGGTTCCATAATAATCCAGAAAAAAGGTGCTTTTAAAATAATGCTTTGCCGGTTTCAGTAGTTTCAAACTATCATCATTATATGCCAAAAGCTTCGTGCTTAAAAACACAAAGCCTATAAAAAAGTATAGTAACCTAAACCAACGCATCATTCGGGAGAATTGCCTTTAATGTTTTTAATTAATTCTTTTTTAAAATCTTCTTCAGCCCGTCGAATTAATGCGATTTTTTTGATGGGCAGTACTTTTTTAAATTTCTCATAATACTCTTTGGATAACTCATACTCCTTTTGTTTCACCACTAACTCAGCAATCAGATAAGCTTCTGCTTCTTTATCAGTTAATGTATTAAAGTCTACATCTTTTATAAACTGCTGCCGAAACGATTTTTTGATGTTATCCTGTTTATCATTGTATTCGTTATACAAAGGCCAGAAAAATTGCGCTTCCTGATTAGTTAAAGCAACTTTTGAACTAATAAACGACACACGCAATGCCTCAATTTTATCACGCTTAGTTGCGGGCTGAGCAATGGTTGCAAAAGCCATGAGCCAAAACACGCATAAGAATAAATATTTAGTCACCTGTTTCATTATAGTTCATCAAGGATATCGTCATCAGTGACACTATCCATATTTAATTTATTGTCAGAAGAAATGGTTGTTTCTTTTTTTGAATTAAGCTGTTTATCTAAACTCTTTACATCAACCAAATCCATTAACTGGTCTTCGTCAAAGTTAGAGATCACTTTATTATTGTTTAAAATTTCCTGTCTCTCCAGGCAAGCTAAAGTTTTACAGTCTCCCATTTCCAAAGGTCTTTCTGATGAACTGTAAAAGTAAACCGCTAAACAGATAATGGTAACAATCCCAAAAGCAAAGGCTGTTTTCTTACCAAAAATAAAATCAAGTACGGAATCCAAAACAGAAACTTTAACTTCTTTAGATGCAAAAATTTTATCTTTAACACGTTCCGCAATCGTTTCAAAATAAGATTCTGAAACCACGAATGGATTTACTTTATCAATGGTGTATAATATTTCGTAAGGGTTTAACTCTTCTGTTAATTCAACTTTATACTGAAGAGATGATTGTAAATATTTAATATAATCAATCTCTAATTCAGGAGCAATAAAAGGTTTAATACTTTGCAGTTTACTGTAAGCCGATAATTCTGTTTTGAGCTCCAGTATTTTCTTTGCTTCAGCAAAATAACCGGCAGGAACCGTAAATAAATTAATTTTTTTAAGAGAAGACAAAAGAGGAAAATCTTTTAATTCTTCCTGCGATTCCAGTTTTTTTCTTAATTTATCTTCAAATGACGCAAAATAATCTGCCGGCAAATCAAAAGAATTCTTATCATCATGGCCTGATGGTAAGTTTGATTCATCGTTTAAATTATAATCGTTTGGTTCCATTTGGTAATTAGACTCGTTTTTATTGTTAAAGTTTAATTGGTCACTAAAAATTCTTCTATTTTTTTTGCTGCTATATGGTACGAGGCTTTTAAGGCTCCGACAGAGGTTTCCAATACTTCCGACATCTGTTCGTAGGGCGTTTCATCATAATAACGCATATTAAACACAATGCGTTGTTTTTCCGGTAAGGTCAATATTGCTTTTTGCAGCTTTAACTGAATCTCGTCCCCACTAAAAAAAGTATCACTTTCCAAAGATTTAGAAAGTTGATATTCAATAGGGTGAATGGATGTGGTGTTTGCTCTGGCATTTTGCTTTAAAAAAGTTAACGATTCGTTGGTTGCAATCCGGTACAACCAGGTAAATAGCTGCGACTCTTCTTTAAACCCTGCCAGTCCTTTCCATATCTTAATGAAGGTATTTTGCAACACATCATCCGTATCATCATGGCTAATTACAATTTTACGAATATGCCAATATAATTTTTGCTGGTATTTCTGAATTAAATGGTGCAACGCCATGTTCCGCGAATTTTCGTCACGGTATAAGCTTAATATTTCTTCGTCAGAATAATGCTGCATAATGTATCTTGGACTTGAAGATAATTAAAAGGTTTAATCCTTGGAAAAATAAATTTTCCTGTCAGATTTCCTCATTAAGGTTTACTCAAAAAACCACATTTGTAAAAGAAAAGATCCTAATGGGCGTTTATAAGTTTATCATCCATTGGTAATAGTGTGGCCCGTGTGAACGAACGGTGTGAACTACTCAATTTGTTGCAAATAGAGTACAGGCTTTTCGAGCGAATAAATTGAGGAGTTGGTCCGCCAGCTGACGGATTCTTGACTTTTTGGTTCTTTTTTCGTCAATAAAAAAGAATGTGAAAAATAAAATTACTTTATTAGTAGTATAATTTGGGCGCACCCTTCTTAGGTCGGGCCGGGCTGTCGCTGCAAGTCCCGTATTCCGCTGACGCTGCATACGGGAGCTTTCCGCTTGCATCCCTTGCGCTAAAACATGCACACTATTGCTTAATTAGTTTTTTAGAAATTTGTCCGCCTTTGTAAACTAAACTTAACGTATAGATACCTTTACTTAAATCTTTTAACGACAACTCAATTAATTCGTCATTCATATCTTGTTTTAGTACAGATTTTCCATTGCTATCAAACAATTCTACAACCTTATGTATTTTTAACGGGTAAAAAACGCTCAAATTATCAGTTACTGCATTTGGGAAAATAAGCAATTCCTTATCTGAAAAATCATCCAGCACATCTCTTAAATCATTATTTAATATCAATTTTACCCATGCACTATATTGTATAGCAGAAGGGTGAAGCCCATCATCCGCTACCAAATAAGGCCTAAATAATCCTAATCTTGAAATGGGTGTAATGTCAAAATAACGAATGTGGTATTCGTCAGCAAAATGTTTATTGACTGCATTGTAATTAATGACACCCTGCTTAATATTTTTCGGATTACTTTCCTGGCCAATTGGAGTAGCGGCATAATCGGGAATTGAAACTATAAAAACATGGTTTGTATCTCCGCCGGCGTATCTGATAGCCGAATCTAATAATTGAGGAAATTCATGAACATATTGCGAAATGGGTCGGCTTTGATATTGGTTATTAACGCCAATAAGAATTGCAACTAAATTATAATTTTGTTTATCAAGTTGTTTATTAGAAATAGCATTAATTAAATTATCAGTTCGCCAACCGGTAGTAGCAATGGTACAAAGCGTATCCATAATTACACCTCTTTGCTTAAGAGAATCTACAAACTGATTGGGCCAATTTTCACTTTCCGAAACACTTTCTCCTATGGTATAAGAATCGCCTAAAGCCAAAAACCGCAAAGGTGAAGGCACATCCAAAGGTTGAGCAAAGACACTAAACGGAAAAAGAAGTATGAGAATAATAATTTTCAGAATAATTTTTTAGAAATAGATTCAAAGGTATTGATTTGTGTAACATTGTAACTAAAAAACATATAAAACAAAAAACCCCTACTAAGTTAATAGAAGGGGTTTTATTGTAAAATTGGCATCGACATACTCTCCCAGGTTTTAGACCAAGTACCATCTGCGCTGGTGGGCTTAACTTCTCTGTTCGGAATGGGAAGAGGTGATC
>JANPOX010000749.1:0-8294 GCA_031428235.1 Bacteroidia bacterium
TTGGAATTGAAAAATTATATTCAACCTGAATTATTGGAGAAATACCAACAGTTGCAGCTATCCAAACAATCGATCGCCTGTGGGAAATCGATTACTACAGTTCCGGAAATTATTTGGAAATCATGGCTGGATCGTTTAGCAGTAAGTCGTATTGAACAAAAAACAGAATACATTGACCATTTGTTTGAGTATTGTAATCAAAATCATGAAGATGCTTTATACCTGTTGCTTTGCCGGAACTTTGGATTTAAAATCAATAATGAAGCTTTCGAATTATTGGGTAAATCTTTGCCTTATTCTGTTTTAAAAAAATATGCCGATAACGCTACCCAAACAGAGGCCTTATTGTTTGGTGTGGCAGGTTTATTGGATGATTTGTTTGAAGATAAATATCCGAAACATTTGCAGAATGAATTTGAGTTTCTAAAACATAAGCATCAGCTACAACCCATTAAAAAAGAACTGTGGAAGTTTTCAAAAACACGGCCTGTTAATTTTCCAACCATTCGTATTGCTCAATTAGCGAGTATCATAGGTAAACAAAATTCTCTTTATCATTTCATAGAGATGAAACCTGATTTGAAAATCCTTCGTTCTTTTTTTGCGATAGAACCTAATCCATATTGGAAAACGCATTATAAGTTCGATGCTGAATCAGAAGAAAGTTCAAAAGCTTTTGGGGAAACAGCCTTTCAATCCGTTGTTATTAATACGATTGTGCCTTATTTGTTTTTTATGGCTAAACATAACGCAAATACTTCTTTAATTGAATATGCCATGGAACTATTGTCTCAGTTGCCGGCGGAGGTTAATACTAAAACCAAAGAGTTCATTGAGCTTGGTATTAAAACAGAAAATGCTTTAGAAAGCCAGGCACAATTATTTTTACTTGATAATTTTTGCTCAAAGAAAGCATGCCTTCACTGCAGAGTAGGGGAGTCCCTGCTCAAAAATTCATTAAAATAAAATAGCGATGAATTTTTTTCATACTTTTGTAGACGATGGTAGATAAAGTCAGATATTGGTTCGAGCAAAAGGCATTCGGTGTTTGTGAATGGTGGGGAAAGAAATTAGGAATCAGAACCACAAATATTCGCATGTACTTTATCTATTTGTCTTTTTTCACTTTCGGCTCTCCTATTATCATTTATTTCATGATGGCTTTTATTTTAGAGCATAAAGAAAGTTTTAAGCCAAGCAGTTACCAGCGCCGCCGCAGTGTTTGGGATTTGTAAGTAATTTAATTGACTCAATAATTTTCTGTTTTCTTCTATCAATTCCATTATTTTTCTTAATTTGGCATTGTTATGTTTAACATTTTAAGGTCTTATTATCGTTTTTATTTGCCATTGCTGATTATGTTTACAGTGTGGGTCATTGGAACGATTGGGTACGTTCTTATTGATAATTACACCTGGTTTGATGCGTTTTATATGACTGTCATTACTATAGCTACAGTAGGTTATGGAGAAGTGGCGCCTTTAAGTCATGCCGGCAAATTATTTACAGCATTTCTTATTATCACAAGTTTTGGTACATTTGCTTATGCTGTTTCATCCATTACTAAATTTGTAATTGACGGAGAGTTTAATGAATTTTTTAAAAACAGGAAATTGAGCGCAACCATTGATAAATTATCTGATCATATTATCATATGTGGTTATGGGCGTAATGGCCGTCAGGCAGCGCAGGTTTTAAAAAAGCATGGTAAACGTTTTGTGGTTATCGAAAATAATGTTGCGCTCACCGCCACATTAAACCATAAGTTTAGCGATTTAGTAGTAACAGGTGATAGTACCCAGGATGAGATTTTACTCAAGGCCGGAATTTTAAGAGCTAAAGCACTAATTACTACATTGCCTGCAGATGCCGATAATTTATTTATTGTTTTAACGGCGCGCAACCTAAATAAAAATTTAACTATTATTTCAAGGGCAAGCGAAGATAATTCTGATACAAAACTTAAAATTGCGGGCGCCGACAATGTCATCATGCCTGATAAGGTAGGTGGAGCGCATATGGCCTCTTTGGTAATGAAGCCAGATGTAATGGAATTCATAGATCATATCACTGCAGAAGGCGGAGACAGCGTTAACCTGGAAGAAATATCATTTACTAATATTCCTGAGGATTTAAAAAACAAAACCTTAAAAGACCTTGAGATCCGGAATCGCTCCGGCGCTAATATCATAGGTTATAAAACTGCCAAAGGAGAATACATTGTAAACCCAAGTGCTGATACGCTAATCATTGAAGAATCCAAACTTTTTGTTTTGGGGACACCCGAACAAATTACAGCGTTGAAGAAAATATTAAGTTAGGTAGAAAATCTTACTAACCTTTCTTTAATTTTACCGACAGATCTTCGTTTTTTAACATTTAAAAAGCCCTTTTGGACTGTTAATTGTATTCCGATATTAGAAAATTTTATATAAATTTAACCTTTCCTATTCTTTTATACACAATATTATTTTAACAACCCATATTGAATCAAAAGCTTACCTGTTTTCTAATTCAGAACATTAATTTTTATACCATGAAAAAACTCTTATTTTCCTTATTAACAAGTATTTCTTTAATTTCATTTGCACAAGCTCCACAGGAAATTAGTTACCAAGGTGTTGCTAGAAATGTGAGTGGATCACTTTTGGCCAATCAAAACATTGGTATCAAATTAGACTTGCACCAGGGAAGTTCAGGTGGCGCTGTTGTGTTTTCTGAAACACACAGCAAGACAACCAATTCATTCGGTTTGTTTACCTTAGGTATTGGTTCGGTAAATACTGCAGCTTTTACGGCCATCAACTGGGCAAATGGACCTTATTTTATGGAAGTATCCATGGATCCGGCAGGCGGAAGTTCTTATACTTCAGTAGGTACACAACAGTTTATGAGTGTACCTTATGCCTTGTATGCAAAGACATCTGGTAACGCTACACCTACACCAACAATTACTATTAATGCACCCAATACAATAACATCATCCGGTGGTAGTTATGCAATTAATATTCCTGCAGGTACAACTTATTCAGCAGGCACTGGTATCAATTTAAGCGGAAATATAATTTCAAATACGGCACCTGACCAAACCGTTACTATAACACCGGCAGGTTCGGCTTCAGTAACCGGTAGTTATCCTAACTTTACTATTAGTACACCAACATCCCAGGCATACATTGCAGGTAATGGTATTGATATCTCTGGTGGTGTGATCAGTAACACGGCGGCAGCTGTTACTCCCACAATTATAGGATCAGGCGCAACCTCCGTAAATGGCATTTATCCAAATTTAACCATCAATACACCAACGGTTGCTCCCGACCAGGTTGTTACTCTTTTAGGAACCAACGCCGCAACCGTTACCGGTACATATCCAAACTTTACGGTGGATGTGCCAACAGGTGCACCTTTACCTGCAGGTCTTAACGGGCAATTTTTATTTAATAATAATACAATTTGGGATACCTTACCAAGAAATAATTTATTTTTTAACGGAACCGATTTCGGCATTGGGACAATATCACCACAAGCTACTTTTCATGTTGTAGGAGCCGGAAGATTTGATGCGAGTGTATCTACCCCGCAAATTTATTCAAACGCCATGAATTTAGCTGTTGGAACTTTTACAAATGCGGGCGATGTGCTAACCAATGACGGTGCCGGTAATGCTACCTGGCAAGCTATCCCATCACCAACGCTCACTTATAATAATGGCACAAACGTGCTTACGTTAACTCAGGGATCAGTAGTAACAACGGCAACTTTGGTTGGAACAGGTTCTAATACAATAAGTATGGTTGGCTCAGGATTGGCAACAGTTAACCCACCAACAGGCAATACTTTTACCGTTAGTGTTCCTAATCCAACTATCAGTATTGCCAGCGGTTCTTTATCCATTAGTAATGGTAACTCGGTTGCCATACCAAGTCCAAGTTTAACCATCAACTCAAATTCATTAACGATCAACGGTCCCGGTGGAAATACAGTTTTATTGCCAGCAGGTACAACCTACACTAACGGTTCAGGTATTTCTATTACCTCCGGATCTGTTATTACGAATACAGCTCCAAACCAAACAGTTACATTGAATGGAACAGGCGCTACATCTGTTACAGGAACATATCCAAACTTTACCATTACATCACCCACAGTTGCAGCAGCAGTTACGCAAACTTTAACAGTTACGAGTAACTCTGTAATCACATCAAATTTGGGTGGAACAGCAACTATAACACCAGCTGTTCTTTCTTATACGGCAGGAACTAATACATTAAAGCTAACTGACGGCTTAAGCGTTAATACAGTCACTTTAAATTCAAGTTCAACCACAACTTTGGTACAAGGTAATAACATTACTTTAAATCAATCAGGTAATACTTATACTGTAAGTGCAGCTGCGTATTCATTAACAGCTAATCAAAATACATTAACATTAAATAATGGATCAAGTGTTACTACTGCAACTGTTCCTTCGCCCGTTACCTATGTAGGAACAGCTAATAATATTACTGTAACAAGTAATACCATTAATTTAGCAACTACAGGTGTTACTGCGAGCAACTACGGTGCAAATGCTACCAATGCAGTCCCTACTTTTTCGGTAGATAATTTCGGTAGATTAACTACTGCATCTCAGTATACACCAAACGTTGCAGGTGATGTGATCGGATCTATCAATACATCAACCGTATCCAAATTAAGAGGTACTATTATTTCGACTGTTACTCCTTCACCTAGTCAGGTATTACAATATAACGGCACTGCTTGGATTCCAAGTACATTGCCACCAGCTGTTATTACTGGTACAGGAATAGGAATTGCAACAGTTACTACTTCAGTAAATAACTTTACTGTGAGTGTTCCATCACCTACTTATAGTCCTACCAATGGTGTTTTAAGCTTTGGTGGTACAAATACAGTGGTGGTTTCACCAACTTTATCTTTAACAGGAACAACTTTAACGTCAGGAGCTGCTACAAACTCTGTTAACTTATCTTCTTTAAGTGTGTGGTCAAATTCTGTTGGTGTTTTATATCCAACAACGCTTACAAATAGTATAGGTATTGGCACCAATGGGCCTATATCAGATAAAATGAGAATTGATCATGTTTCCGGCTCAGGAAATACTCATTTACATTTAAAACAAATAGCAGGTGGAGACGCCTTTTCAAGAATTAAATTTTCCAATGCAGCTGCTTCTGGAAAATACTGGATCAACTCGGTAATCTCTGATCCAACAACAGATGCCAACTCTGGTTATAATGTTTTTTACTGGAATGGTGGAGTAGGTCATAACATTTTCACAGTGGCAGGTGATGGTAAAGTAGGGGTAAATCCTTTCGGAACATTGCCAAATTCTATTTTAGATGTGAAAGGTCGTTTCAGGTTAGATTCTTCCCTAACAATGGCAGGCTATATTTCTCCTCCTTCATTATCTCCCAGCAATGAAGGGAAAATATATTTTGATAAAGCAACAGGTAAATTTAAAGTATCTGAAAACGGTACTCCATATGTTAACCTAATTGGTGGAGGATCATCTCCATGGCTTCAAGGTTTTAATAAAGTAACTTTAAATAATATTAATGACAGTATTGGAATTGGAACAAATATTCCGGCATATAAATTAGATGTTACAGGTAATGGACACTTCACTAATGGAATTGCATCTGGTGGACAAATTGGCATTGGTAATAGTGGTAATTACCAAACTTTTCAAGCTGCTGAATTTGGTGGTTTAGGGGCGGGGATTAATTTACAAGCCACAGGAGCCGGGGGCCGTGGTTACACCATGTTTTCTGCAAATTCCACCGGACTTCTACAAATCTTAGATGAAACAGCAGGTGCAACCCGTTTGGTTATTAACCCTGTGGGAAGAATTGGTATAGGAAGCACATCACCGACTGAAAAATTAGACGTAAGTGGAAATATAAAACTGGATTCTTCATTAATGGTTCAAGGTTTAAATACAATGCCTTCGAATTCTAATTTTGGAAATGGACGAATTTATTTTGATCAGCCTTCCGGGAAATTCAAAGTATCAGAAAATAACGGACCTTATGTAGATATGATTGGCGGTGGAGGATTATCCCCATGGATACAGGGACCAGGAATGATTACACAAATGAATTTAGGAGATAATGTTGGTATTGGAACTGCGGCTCCAAATGCTCTGCTTGACATTAGAAATGCCGGCACTTTAGGTGGTTTGAAAATAGATATGACGAACGCAGGTAACACAAGCAATGCATTGCAGGTAACTCATTTTGGAACCGGTAACGCAGGTTATTTTTTAGTAAGTGGTGCAGGAAATACTGGTACTGGTATTCAAGTAACAACTACCGGTACAGGGAATGCTTTAAATGCAAATGCAAATACTGGAACAGCAATTAATGCTAGTGCAGGAGGGGCTGTTGCCACTATGTTAGTTAACAATTCAAGTTCTGGAGATGGATTGCAAATTTTTGCTGGTACAGGTAGAGGTATAAATGCAACTAACACGAGTAATATTGTTGCTGCAGCACAATTTTATAACGATGGCACATTTGCTTCTTTATTAGCTACAAAAAATGCCACAACAACCGGTGGTAGCGTTGCTCGCCTTGAAAACAATTCATCGACAAATGGATCTGATGCTGTTGTTGTTAATAATTCCGGACCTGGTGCAGGAATTTCAGTTTTTGCAACTAGTGGTAGAGCAATTAGTGCTGCCAATACTAGCGGTACAGAAGCGGCCGGTCAATTTAATAATAATAGTACGTTTCATTCTCTTTACGCAGCAAAAGCATCAACTACTACAGCTGGTAGTGCTGCTCGTATTGAAAACAACTCTTCTTCAAATGGAGCTGATGCCGTTTTTATATATAATAGGGGCTCTGGGGTCGCTATACATGCAGTATCAGAATTTACAAATGCTGCTAGTAATACTGCCTTATGGTTGGAGAATGGACATATTAAAGCATCAGGTTCATCTGCTACAGTTGGAACTACATCTGTTGTTGGTGGTTTTTCTCCTCTATTAAGTCCATCTATATTGCCAAATTCAAATGATATTAAAGGTGCTTTTTCATTTAATACAGGAGTTACAGGATTTTCTATTACTAATTATGCCGAAATTGAAATTAGATTTTCAAAAAATTATACTAGCAACCCTGTTGTCATTTTAACTCCTACAACTGATTTACAGGGATTAAATTACTTAGTTTCTAATGTGACGCTTTCATCTTTTTTTGTTAGAATATACAGAAGTGTAAATTCAACAGCTCCTGCGTCTGTTGCTGGTAGTCCACTTTTTAAATTTAATTATATGGTAATTGAATAACCCAATGAAATATTTTTTAATTAGCATATATGTATTTGGAATTGTTTTAAAACAGTTTGGGCAGAGCATTGCTCCTTCAGTGATCAATACAGCAGGTGGTGGCGGGCCGGTGGGAGCAACCGGTATCGAAACCTATTATAATATTGGGGAACCAATGATCTCCACTATGAATAATAGCTTCTATGCGATTACCCAAGGCTTTTTGCAACCTGATATTGTTGGTGAATTTGCCCTAAGTGTTACCCCTTTCTTTCAAAGTGAAAGCTGTTTAAGTAAAAAAGATGGTTTTATTTCTGTAGCTTTAAATACAGCCCCAAGTTCTGCTGCTCAGATCTTGTATATCTGGAGTCCTTCCTTTGTTTGTCCATCACAAAACTGTATGAGTTTAGATAGTCTGTCTCCAGGTACCTACAGATTAACAGTTAAAGCGCTCAATGCAGCTAATGCAATGATTGATTCAGTATCCTTTGTTTACACTGTTGTTGCAAATATAGAGCCTTGTCTGATTACTGTATATAATGGTTTTACACCTGATGGTGATGGATTAAACGACAATTGGATTATTGAGAATATTGAAAATTTCCCAAACAATACAGTTATCATATTTAACCGTTGGGGAAACAAAGTGTGGAACACAACCAATTATGATAATGCAGCAAATAGGTGGGATGGTAAAAATCAAAACGGAATTGCTCTCACCAGCGGCACTTATTTTTATGTGATAGAAATTGAAAATGGCGTTAAAAAAGGTTGGGTTGAATTATCTGGGAAGTAATAATATAAATTAATATGAAAATTGGTATCATATTTTTTTTAATGTTAGGTGTTGTGAACTTGAATGCTCAAATACCTAATCGTGGTTGTGGTACTCCGGTTCCTGATGGGCAATATGATTCTTTATTTCAGCAACAAGTCATTGATTTTTTAAATTCTAATTCGGTTAGTAAAGTTCAGACAAGTTACCAAATTCCGGTAA
>JANPOX010000750.1:0-3408 GCA_031428235.1 Bacteroidia bacterium
ACGTTAAGAAATTATAAAGGACAAACTGCTTTAACAAGAGCATTTATTCAATGGAAGCATTCTTTCAGCGAACGTTTTTCTGCCAACATTGGATTTACGTATCAATATCTGTTATTGAATAATTCTAAATCACCAGAGCCAAGACTGGGATTAAAATACGAGCTGAATAAAAAACAGTCCTTCAGTTTTGGAGCAGGCTTACATAGCCAGGTTCAGCCCTTGTATGTGTATTTCGCCACAGCTAATTTAGGAAAAGGACAAGTTATAGAAACAAATCGTAACCTCGATTTTACAAAAGCCGCACATGCTGTACTGGCATACGATGTGAACTTATTTAATAGCGTCCGCATCAAAGCGGAATTGTATTACCAGTATTTATATAGTGTGCCTGTAAAGATTCGCAAAGATTATTTTAGTACTGCTAATCTTGGTGCAGATTTCAATAGTCCCAATGTAGACAGTTTAGTAAACAACGGTACCGGAGAAAATTATGGTATTGAATTAACGCTTGAGAAGTTTTACAGTAAAGGCTATTATTTTTTAGTGACGGCTTCTCTGTTTGAAAGTAAATATACAGGAAGTGATGGAGTTTATAGAAACACAGCTTTTAATGGTAATTACGTATTGAACGCCTTAGCAGGAAAAGAATTTAAGATCAAAGAAAAACATATTTTAGCTCTGGATGTAAAAGTAACTTATGCAGGAGGTAAACGTTATGTGCCCATCGATATAGCTGCTTCCATGGCCCACCAGGATGAAGTAAGAGATGGCTCTGTAGCATATAACCCACAATACGATCCTTATTTTAGAATTGATGTAAAACCTTCTTATAAATTAAATACCAAACGCTTTACACATGAGTTAAGTGTAGATATACAAAATGTAACCAAGCATAATAATATTTTTCAACAACAATATGACTTGAATACACAGACAATTAAAACTGATTATCAGTTAAAGTTTTTTGTGATCCCTCAATACAGATTGACATTTTAATTACTAAGTTTATATAATGATTATTAAATTTTAAAATTATGGTACAAGTTAGCACAGATGCAGATTTTGAATATCTGATACAAACAAATAAAATGGTGGTGGTAAAATATTTCGCCGATTGGTGTGGGTCCTGTAAATTATTTTCTCCTAAGTTCAAACGTCATTCCAATGATGGAGAAAATGCTGGTATTTTATTTTTAGAGGTGAATGCGGAAGAAAATGAAAACGCGCGTAGAGTAGGGGGAGTGGATAATTTGCCTTACCTGGCAAGTTTTAAAAATGGAATTTTAGTAGAAGGTACGGCAACCAGTAAAGAAGAATATCTTCAAAAAATGATTGACGATTTAAAAAAATAATTACATTATGAAAATACCAGCCATAAAAAAATTAGTAGAGAATTATTCACTTCCACAATTGCAGGAAGCTGAGAATGCCATTCTTGATGAACAAACACCTACTATTGAAATTGAAGGAGATGAGGAAGGAGAACGGCTCACCCATATTTTAGCTTCTATTTATATTAAAGATAAAATGGAAAAGGAAGGCACCCCTTTTACACAAGCTTTGCGTGATTTTAGCCAGCGCGTACGGAATAGCATCAGTTAGTTATTTAACTAATTCAAATACCTTAATTAGATCCATATCCACACCGTTCAGGATATCCTCTTCACTGTAATGTGTTTGGTAGTCCGGTATTAAACCTGTTCCTTCATTTTTTACATTTATATCATGGTATAAATGATACATTGGAATGAATATTTGTATATGAGTATTTGGAAGAATGATCTTTCCACTCACTACCGCATTGCTTCCGGCAATATTACCGCCGGTTTCTTCTCCAATAATAATCGCATTGGCTTTATATTTTAAATAACTGGCTGCCACTGCACTCATTGAAAATGATTTTCCATTTACCAATACATAAATCTGCCCTTTAAACACTTTTTTATTTTTTGGGAACCTAATAAAGTAATGCCGGAATCGCCCATGTGTAGGTAATCCTGGCATTAAGGTCGAAAATATAAAAGGAGAAATGCGCGATCCGATTCCCATTTTGTACCTTGGATTAAACATCATTAAATTTGGTTTCCGATCGAAAGGTATGATAAGGGGTTCGTTAATCAGGTAAGATAAAAAATTGAGACCGTCATTGATCTGCCCACCACCGTTATCTCTGAGATCAATAACCACATTTTCAATTTTCTTTTCTCTAATATCATGAAATGATTTTCTAAAGAACCGGTGCCAGTATAAACCTTTAAATCCATTGATATCCAGCACTGCAATTGATTTGTCATCCTGTAACATGGAATAGTTACATGTTTTTGTTTTATTGATGCAAATCACCGTATCCTTTTTAGGAAGCATGACGGTGTCTTTTAACGAAGAGATTGCAGTCAACGTGTGCGTTGAGATGCTATTATTTTTATCTTTTAATTTGACAAGATATGTCGGTTTAAAACCGTAACAAAAAGAATAGTAATATTTGAACCAATAATAACGCAATCCTTGTTTTTTGTAGGTAGTATTATATCCGTCTGAGGTTGTAATAGAATAAATTGTATTTAAAATATTTTTAACCGGGCGATGATCAATACTTACGATTTCATCGCCTGCTTTAATAGTGGTATCTGTAGACAAATTATTTAAAATAAAAAGCCGGTTGGAATCAACTACAAAAGTATTCAGTGGTAAAATGGGTCGGTTCAATTTAATAACTGTTTTGGAATATTTTTTTGAAGCACCAACATCAGTATGTCCGCAACCTATTTTTGCAACAATACGCTTGATGTAAAAGCGTGCCTGCATTTCAGTTAAAGGGGTATCAATTTTGCTTTTGATCTTTATAACAAAAGCATGCAAGGAATCTTTTGATATATATTGGAAGGGATCCGGATGGAATTTAATGAGGTATTTTTCAGTGTAATCGATGTCTTTTATAATCTGATTAACAGAGTATTTTTTGTGTACATCAAATTCTTTCTTCTGAGAAAAACCATTCACGCAAATTATGGCAAATAATAAACATAAATAGTTTTTCATTTTGAACTTATGCTAAAACGCCCATCCGTTTTCCTAAACCGCTCATGTATTCTCGTACCTCTTTAACAGTGGCTTCATCGTTTGTTGCTCTCAGGTAAGTATCCGTTAAGGTGGTAATATTTTGATGAAAAAACTTTTTCATTTCATCAACGCTCATATCTTTTGTCCATAGATCAATGCGCATGGTATTGTTTTCTTTTTCGTCCCATAAGGCTAGCATCATGCTTTTGCAAACACTGCTTTCATTAGCATCGGCAGCTTCCCATTCTATTTTATGTGGTAATTGATTTTCATCAACGGTTATTTTCAATTTAATTTCAGATGTCGTCATAGTTGTTATTTTAGTTGTCATCTGGTTTATTCATCATC
>JANPOX010000751.1:0-4937 GCA_031428235.1 Bacteroidia bacterium
AACCTATGCGCCCGTTGTAAAAAAATTACTGGCTGCTTTAGGTACAAAAATAAATGGCATTGTACATTGCAGTGGTGGTGCACAAACCAAAGTGTTACATTTTGTAGAAGGCGTTCATATCATTAAAGATAATTTATTTCCGTTGCCGCCTTTATTCAAAACCATTCACGAACAAAGTAATACCGATTACAAGGAAATGTACAAGGTCTTTAACATGGGTCATCGCCTTGAAGTATATTTACCGGCTGAGTTAGCGCAGGAAGTCATTGCCATTTCAAAATCATTTAATGTGGATGCACAAATCATTGGAAGAGTAGAAAAATACAACGGCAAAAAAGTCACCATTGAATCAGAGTTCGGGAAGTTTGAATATTAAATTTCTCGTTATTAATGTCAGTTCGAGCGGAGTCGAGAACAACTAAAACATTCCGTCCGATGGTGTGACATAATTATAATAACTATTTCAATTCCTGGCAACTCACATTCTTGCCATTCACAAGCAACACATAAGTTTTTCCGTTTTTGTACAGATCACATGCTAATGGTGTTTGCGTTACTCCCGGCAAACTTGCAACCAGTTTACCAGCCGTATTAATCACATCAACTTTTTGACTTGGTTTATCAAATGCAAGCAATAAATCGGTCTCACTAATTTGAACTAATTTTACATCACTATAAACAGCGGGTTCACTTAAATATTCCATCAGTTTACTACCAAATAAATCGTATGAATAAACAGCGCCATTGCCATATACTAGTAAATCTGCTTGCGAATCATCGTTCACCAAGGCGAATGACGTTTTAAATCCAGCTAGTTCATCTCTCAATTTTAAGGCTTCCTTTTTATCTGTTAACGAAATTTTATTTAATAGATTATCTTTATCATCGATATATATCAATTTGGTATTATCTAAATTATTTCCCGGCAAAACCTGAAAATGCTCGAGATGGGCAATGGTTCTATTATTGAAATCAATGCGTCCTAGCCCTTTTCTGCTAAAGGCATAAATCTTTCCTGAAACATCAGCCGTGATTAAATAATCACTTGCCCCAACCTTCACATAACTTATAGGCAATATGACTTCTGACTCTGTCTTTACCGGCACAAAGCCTTCAGTTTTGATGCCATACAAAGAAAAATTATAAATGTGTTTATCAGCGCAAGCCACAAATAAGCGGTAATCTTTATTGTTTTCATAGTCTAGGAGAGTAATGTCAGACGTAATTTTTGAGGGCAGCTTCACAGGAAATCCCTGCACATAGTTTCCATTCCTGTCCATCAGGTGTAAATAATTTGCTGTATTGAACAGCAATTGCAATTTACCATTTTTGAAAATGTCAACTGTGTAAACATCTGATTGTATAGTTTCCGAAATTTTCTTTTTCCAGATAAGATTTCCTGTTGAATTAATCAAATACACCTGTTTTGCATCATCCTGGAAACATAACTCATTTTCCTGTGTTAAATGATTCGTAAAAAGATTTGGATAATTAATAATAGTTGTATCGGCAAGAAAGGTCCATAAAGAATTAGTTACGTTATTTGTCTCGTCCGTTTGCGGTGGTGCGTGACTGGCGTTAAGCCTAACCTGTACCACGTTCTTATAGTTTTTGGCAGTTATAGATATCTGTGAGGTTGGATTTTTTGCCATCCATACTACTTCGGAATTAATTATAGAATTAATATTATGGGCTTTCATTAATTCTGAATTTTCATAATAAATGTAATTGCACTCCAGCGAAAAATTGTCATTCGCATACTTCATGAATGCAGCATTCTTGCCCAACAACTGACCGCTGAAAAACGATTTCAAATAATGAGCAACCAATTCCCTGTCAGAAAAAAACAAAATGCGATTTTCCGAAAGACAAGCGTATGCCATTTTAAGATCAGTTTTAGAAAATGAAAACACTTGTGACAAATCAGTTTTCAATTTATAAATTTTTATTTCGCTATCAATACCAAGACTGTCGCTCATTAGTTTTAACAAGCCTTTTGCTTTCTCAACATCCTTTATATCTATACTTATAATTTGGCAATTGATGTCATTTAAAAAATAAGTCGCTTTAACGATTTCTTTTTCTATATTTTCTTCACTTTCTTTTTTAATATTATACAATGCGCTATCGTTAAGAGCGTTCCATGATTGCTCGTTCTGCTCAATGCGTTCCCCGGAAAGTTGTTTGTTTGTTATTTGATAAAATTGAGTGGCATCACTTATGTTGACACCGCAGATCGAAATGGGATTATCAGGTAAATGTTCAAAGCTTATTATTCGATCAGCAGCCTGGGATTTCAGACACTCAAAAAATGATAAGCTATCAGTAGTTGTATAACCTGTAAACGTAATTTCGTTTAATTGAACCTCAGCGCTAAATAAAGATTGTTGAGTAAATAAATCTTTGGATAATAAATTTGTAAAAGAATGATTAAAATAAACCAGGTTTTTTTGTTCACCATTTAATTTGATTAATTCTATAAAGGATTTATTGTTTGCAATGGATTCTTCTTTTTTCAATTCCACACTTCGCTGAAGCAATCCTATCTCTGAACTCAGGTAAACAATCCCGGATTGATAAGTCAAATACCATTTTTGTTTATTATTGATAAAATAAAAAACATCCATTGAAGTAAAAGAAGCATCTTTCACAAAAACTATTTTAAAAAAATTCAGAAAAAGACTCTTATCATTTTTTTCCTTCGCTTTAAATAAGATGAGGTGTTCTGTTGTTTTCTGACCATTGATAAATGTCCAATACAGGGAATTCTCTAAAAGTACTTCTGCGATTTCTTCTTTTGAGTTCACCAGGGAATCCAGATAACGTATCCCGTTTTGCGCAACCTGCATGGATTCGTTAGTGAGCAGTGAATTCCAGATTAGGTTCTGGCGTGTTAACTGTGAAACAAGTTCACTACAATTTCTTGTTTCTATCACACAAACTGCATTAGCTGGAATATGCTCTAAAACTGAACCGCTTGGCGCTTTGGTTTCTTTTAAACGAAAATACCCCCAAACCGCAACAGCAACGGAGGCTAACACAAACAGCCAAAACCCTATTTTTTTTACTAAAAACACTCCATCTAATGTAACTTGTTTTCTACAAGCAAATAATCATTAGACCCGGAGTTATGAAACCGGAATTGTGAATTGGTATTTAAAAACTAAAAGATGGTAAATCCTTTTGTAAAATGACCTTCGCGCCAAATTTTTGTTGCCAGTAATCGGCCAGGTATGATTGTTCAAACTGCCCGGGAGTAGGAATTAATATTACAGATTGTTGTTTTAGATGATGAAGGTCCATTAATGTACTGTAACCACTCCGGCAAATAATGGTATTCGAATTTTGAATTAACCGACTTAAATTTTCTGCGGTTGGCATATCGATCACAATTAAATTTTCAGGCGCTGTGTGTTGCATTTTTAAATGGCTTCCTCTCACCACTCCTATTTTTTTTTCTGTTAGTTTTGCCTTTTCTATTAATAAAAGTTCAAGTTCCGTTCTTAAAGGTTCGGGCCCGGAGAGCAAACACAAATAGTCAAATTGGATTTCTTTTTTTTTCGCCAAGGGCAAACGACTTAAAGGCCCCATATAGGTTATATTCTTTAATGCTTTGTTTCTGGAGAGCATTCCTGCCAAACATTTTTTCTGGTCTTCAAAATCAGGAACCCAAACCTGGTTAAACTTTTCTATATAATGGTGATGAATTTTATTGGCAAAAAAAGAAAACAAACCTGCGTGAATATTCAACTGGTGTGTGATGTAGATGCTTTCCAGATGATTATTATAAAGACCGAAACGGTTATCACTAATTATCACATCTATTTTGTGATCGTTAATGATTTTTTTTAATTGTTGGTTTTCTTTCTTTATGACTTTTAAAATTCTTACGGAATCCAACAGCAGAATTAAGCCTAGTGGTATTTTTTTTGAGTAACGAATCCTGTAAGATTCAATGTTTACTTTTTTTAGATCCGGAAATTCTTCATCAAAAATGCATGAGGTTATTTCTGTAACTCCCAAAATAATTTGATTATGTTCCCTCAATTGTTTAATTAATGGCACACAACGCGTGGCATGTCCTAAACCCCAATCGAGTGGGGCAATAAATATGGTTTTGTTTCTTAAGATATCACAAAATAAACAAAAAAACTGATGATAAAACTTACCTTTGTAAACCATTTGGAAGCCTTTTCAGAACATATTCAAAGCATTCTTAAAACCCTGCCCGATACGCCGGGCGTTTATCGCTATTACGATGCTGATAATAACTTGCTGTATGTGGGGAAAGCAAAGAATTTAAAAAAACGTGTGCTTTCTTATTTTATAAAGGAACATGATACGCATCGTTTGCGGATCATGGTCAAGAAAATAGCAGACATTAAAACCACGAAGGTAAATACCGAAATGGACGCGTTGATCCTGGAGAACAATTTAATTAAAAGCCTTACGCCTAAATACAACATCATGTTACGTGATGATAAAACTTATCCATGGCTATTAATTAAAAATGAGTTGTTTCCAAGAGTTCACCAAACACGGCAATTAAAAAAAGATGGGGCAGAATATTTTGGTCCTTATCCATCCGTTACAACCATGTATATTTTATTGGATTTGATCCGGCAACTGTATCCTTTAAGAAGCTGTACGCTAGATTTGACCGTTGAAAATATTGAAAAGAAAAAATTCAAAGCTTGTCTCGAATTCCAGATAGGCCGTTGTAAAGCGCCATGCATCGGCAACCAAAGTCTTGATGATTATAACAAAGGTATTGATCACATCAGGGAAATTATTAAAGGTGATATCAATTTTGCGATTAAAGATTTAAAACGCTTGATGAATGAGAATGCCGAAAAATTGGAATTTGAAAAAGCAGGCGAACTCAAAAAGAAAATTGAATTACTGGAAAAGTACCAGGGTAAATCAACCATTGTTCA
>JANPOX010000752.1:0-4280 GCA_031428235.1 Bacteroidia bacterium
TATAATATGAATAAACAAATTTCGACGATTTACCAATTACAGTATCGAGATTGTACGTTTCAACATAAAATTTCAAGGCATTTTGTGTTTTGGGGAAATAGTTAATGTTATATGGAATTAAATCATATCCGTTTTTAGTAAATACAGATTGCGTACTAGATTTTGTAAATGATTCTAAAATTTGGATGTCAGAGTTATATATCTTTTTGTCACGGTTCATTAAAATGGTAATTTTCTCTGAATGTGTTGATTTTTTTTCGGGATCCGCATTATCAGTCACCACTAATTCTAAAACATATTGTCCGTTATCCAATGAAAAACGTTGATTATCTATAAAAGAAGGTAAATGCAAACTATCAGAAGTAAGCGGACTCATTAAATTATAATTGGAAGATTTAACCACTTCCTGGCCTTTTAATATTTTCCATGCAATATTAACACTGGCCTGGTGACCTGAGCCGGTGCGAATAAATTTGACAGTATGGCCTGATACGGTTAAATAAGTTTCGAGATAAGGTTTAGAGTTAGAGGTATTAAAAACCGCGTAATTAAAATAAACTGTAATATTTGCAAAGACAGCGTTGAAAAATAAGACAGAAAAAAGAGAAAGAAAGTATCGCATAGTATTGATTTACAAATTACTGGGGATGTAAATTTCTATAAAGTTAGTGATAAAAAATATTTTATGGAAATTAGTTGTGGAATAAAAAAAATTAGTATTTTTGCCCACTCTGGAGAAATGGCAGAGTGGTCGATTGCGGCAGTCTTGAAAACTGTTGAACCGTGAGGTTCCTGGGGTTCGAATCCCTATTTCTCCGCATCGAGGGACTTAACACATTTCAAAGTGTTAAGTCCCTTTTTAGTTATATGCGAATCGCCCGACAGGCGGGCGATTTCACAAATTGCTTCATTAATTTTCGGAGTTAGAAGCACCCCGTTTTTCTTATTAAAGGTTAATCCTTCAGGAAAGATCAATCTTTGAAGACTTGTCTTCTTATCATACCCTCCCTTTTGCCATATATCAGTGAGTTTGCAACATAATTGCCCAGCCTGAATTATCTTTTTTGCAAGGTTAGAACTGGAAATGGTACAATCCTTTAAATCTTCTAAAATTTTTCCTTTTTCCTTCTCCATTTTAGAGGTCAAAACAAGGTATTTTTCTTTAGTTATCTCCTTCGATATGTAGAGTTTTTCATCCAAACTCTCGATTACTTCATCTATCTCTTTTAACCGCTTTTCCGATTGAGCCTTTTTATCAATGCTCTCTTTATTTCGTTTATAAAAAGAGCTTTCGTATTGATGAGCAATAGCTGGTAACAATTCTTTTTTAACTGAATACCGGGTAAGAACATCAATAAATAGCTTGTGCATATCCTTTGCGCTTTTATTACAATTGCACCCTTTCGTTCTGCACTTATAGTAATAAAGGTTTTTCTTTTTTACAATGTACCCTGTCATACCTTCATTACATTCAGCACATTTTAGAAAAACTTTCAACGGCATTGCTTCATTTTCTTTTTTATGCGGCACTCCGAATCTCGTTGAGCTTTGTACTATTTCATTTATCTTAAAGAAGACATCTTTGCTAACCATCTTTTCTTGTTTACCTTCAACTACTTTTCCATCCAGAATACCATGTGCTATTAAACCGCAATAGAATGGATTTCTAAATATTTTATAAATCTTTTGCTTATACATATTCACACCCATCTTTACCAACTTAGCAGCTATGTCTTCATTACTCATTCCATTCAGCTTCCATTCCCAAGCTTTTTTTATTTTCTTTCCTTCATCGTTAACTACAATGCTCCTAACCTTATCATGTATTACAACAGAATAACCAGGAGGCACTTGCGATAGCCATTCACCTTTTTCATACTTTGATTTCATTCCCATCTGGGTGATCTCTTTTCTTTGAGCGTTATCCCATTTAGCAAACACCAACTGCATATCCTGCATTACAATTCCAGAGGAACTACTTGTATCTACTTGCTCTGAAACAGAAATAATATGAATACCATGCTTATTTCTTAATTCTTCTGCCATAGTAATAGCCTTTCCACCAGAACGGCTGAACCTTGTCATTTTATAAACGAGAATGGTACTGATCTTACCATTGCTTCGCCTACAAAAGTCAATCATTCTTTGGAATTCCTTCCGATCATCAGTCTTCGCGCTTTCATGCGTTTGTCCAAAAGTAGCAACGATTTGTAATCCTGCTCGCTCCGCATACTCATCAATGGCTTTCTCTTGATTTTCAAGAGAATCATTTTCCATCTGTTTACCACCTGATACTCGTGTATATTTAACAACGAGCTTTGAATCAACCTTTTTAATTCCAGCTTTACTTTTTCTTCCGAAGGTTTGGCTAAGGAAATTTTGATTGTCTGTTTTCATGCTGCTTGTTTTAAATTATATTCTATTTCATTATGGTTTGTTCGTTCTTCTTCAAGATCATGTTCAATTAGAATGTTAACCAAGCAATTTATCGCAAGGATTGTTGCTTGCGCCTCTGCCTCCGAAATATTTTCCAAGCCTGTTAACTTTCTAAACTTCTCAACCGTTAGGCTCTCCTTGAGCGTATTAATGTTTTCAATTTCATCCGATTTAATTTTTTGCAATTTTTCTTCCATAACTCGTTAATTCAAAGATAAATAAAATATGTATATCATTGATAATCAATTAGTTAAATTTATTAACAGGGATTGATGACCAGCACAAAACAAAGTTGCACCCTTATAAACTGCTCTTGACCGCATTATAGAGCCGCATTTAGTGATGTTACCTGATTTAGCGTCAAATGTGATTAAGTTGCGATATGAGCGCGTTTGACTTCGGAGGATATAAGGACAGCTCACAATGTCTTATGGAGCATTTAAAAGCAAATCTGAAATGTTTAAGGAGGATTAAGGAGCATTTAGGGGGTGATTGCGGAGTAATTAGGGAGGATTGATTTGAATTAAGGAGGATTAACGGAGCAATCGTGGATTAGTTGATTTCTGTCTTAAAACGAAGAAATAAATGTGATTTTAGTATCTTTATTCCCTAATTAAAAGCAAAAAGGATAGAAAAAGAAAAAAATAAACATATTATCAGTGTAAAAACTGGCTCTGGTATTCCGAAACCGCTAAATTCAAACAAACCCAAGAGCCAGCCCGCAACCCTATATGGGCGTGGGCTGGCTTGTTTGGGTTTAGCGTGCTTAGCGGTACGTGGGATACCGGCAAGTTCAGTACCGCGCCCACCATTTTTAAAAGTGGGGCTTTAAAAAAATGAAAATATCCACACAGAAGGTGCAGAAACATTGGTAATAAAACTATTGAGGATTTCAAGTTTTATTTAGCGGAAAATGGCTGCCTACAATTATTCCGAATGCAAACATGAAACTAAATAAACTCCAATACTCCAATAAAATTAAAAAGGAACATCACAGAAGCAGATCGGGTAAATTTATGTAAAGAAAGAGATATGATTTTATTATTACCGGAAAGGCTTCTGATGAAGTATTAGGTACTTTTACCAGGAAAGAATTAAGACACTTACAAGCAACAATGTTATTTTCAATTGTATTTAATCTATTAAACCATGAGCAAAACACCTATATACACATGCAATTCGGTTATGTTTATTGATGATGATCCAATTAACAATTTCATAAATGAAAGGTTGATAGAACATTACCATTTTTCCGAAAGGGTTTATGTATACACCTCAGTAATGGCTGGATTAGAATATTTGAAAAACATTAAAAAAAATAGCTCAACTCCTGAATCGTTAATCCCTGAATATATTTTTTTAGACATCAACCTTCAACTCATTGATGGATGGGAGTTTTTAAAACTATACGAAGAATTGAACCTTGATTGTAAAATTATTATACTTACAAATTCCTTAAGTCCAGAAGATCGTGATATTGCTTTCTCATACAAAAGCGTTGTCGGATTTTTAAATAAGCCTCTTATGGAAAATGATCTGAAAAATTTAAGTTAGCCTAATAATACAAAAAACAAAACAGTTACAATTACTCCTAACACTATACCATAGAAGAAAAATTCCCAACGCCTGCTTTTTCGTGAATTTATAAATGCTATTCCACTATTTTTTTGTAATAAGTTTAATATCGTTGTGCAAAGAAACGAAATAAATTTACCACTAAGGCACTTAGAACACTAAGGTTCACTAAGCAAGGTAAAAATAATTTTAAATTTTATCCCTGTTCTTAATTGATGTAATAACTTCTTAGTGGTTCTAAGTGTTCTTAGTGCCTTAGTGGTAAAAAA
>JANPOX010000753.1:0-9172 GCA_031428235.1 Bacteroidia bacterium
GCAAAAATAAAATTTTAATGCGAGATTTAACATTAAATGATTTAATTGTTTAAACGTGACCAAAATCAGTGACAAAACCTTTGAAAAAAAGCGCTTAATAGCCTATATTTGTATAATTGAAAATCGAATAAAATGGAAAATAATAAATTTGAAGAAGTGTTTGAAGGTAAATTGGCCAAAAATGAAATGGTTGAACCAAAAGATTGGATGCCAGACAATTACCGCAAGCATTTAATTCGCCAGATTTCTCAGCATGCCCATTCAGAAATTGTAGGTATGTTGCCTGAAGGCAACTGGATTACCCGTGCACCAAGTTTAAGAGCTAAGGTGGTTTTGTTGGCAAAAGTGCAGGATGAAGGGGGGCACGGTTTATATTTATACACAGCCGCTGAAACTCTTGGTATAAGCCGCGACGAATTATTGGATAATTTACATACAGGTAAAGCAAAATATTCTTCGATCTTTAATTACCCAACCTTAACCTGGGCCGATATTGGCGCTGTTGGTTGGTTAGTAGATGGTGCAGCCATCATGAATCAAGTGATGTTACAGCGTACTTCCTACGGGCCGTATGCACGTGCTATGGTGCGTATTTGTAAAGAAGAAAGCTTTCACCAAAGACAAGGTTTTGAGATCATGACTCATTTATCATTTGGCACTGCCGATCAAAAGGCGATGGCACAAGATGCATTGAACCGTTGGTGGTATCCAACTATGATGATGTTTGGTCCACCGGATTCAGAATCACCAAATAGTGAAAATGCTATTAAATGGCGAATCAAGCGCGAAACCAATGATCAGTTACGTCAGAAATTTGTAAACCAAACAGTGCCACAAGTGGAGTATTTGGGATTAACAGTTCCTGATGCCAATTTAAAATGGAACGAATCCAAAAAAGGGTATGATTACAGTGAACCAAACTGGGTAGAATTTAAAAGTGTAATTAGCGGAAACGGTCCTTGCAATAAACAACGTTTAGTTGCTCGAAATAAGGCGCATAATGAAGGTGCATGGGTGAGAGAAGCGGCTCAGGCGTTTGCGAAAAAAAGAAAAGAAATTTACGAAGCAGCGTAAGCAATTAAAAATTATAAATTATAAATTAAGAATTGACAATGTCAGATAATCAGGGCCCGGTTTGGGAAATATTTTTACAAAAAAAAGCAGGTCAACCTTTTGTACACTGCGGAAGTTTACATGCGTTCGATAAAGAAATGGCTTTGCAAAACGCAAGAGATTTATACACCCGTCGTGGAGAAGGTATTTCCATTTGGGCAGTTCCATCCAATGCGATTGTAGCAAGTAGTCCGGAGGATATTGGGCCTTTCTTCGAGCCTTCCAACGATAAAGTGTATCGCCATCCAACTTTCTATCAGATACCGGATGCGATTGGCCACATGTAATGTACAAATCGTTTGTCACCCAGAGCGGAATCGAAGGGCTGAACAAATTAAGTCAAACCAGTAAAACGAGATGCTGAAACAAGTTCAGCATGACAATAACAAATGAACATACAAGAAGCATTATTTCAATATACCTTAAGATTAGGCGATACTAACCTGATTTTAGCACAACGCATTAGCGAATGGACAGGCCACGGCCCTTTTTTAGAGGAAGATTTAGCGCTAACGAACATTGCATTGGATATTACCGGAGCAGCAAAATCATTTTTAGAATATGCAGCCAGTATCGAAAATAAGGGAAGAACTGCTGATGATTTAGCTTACTTCAGAAACGATCGGCAATTTTATAATGCACAAATAACTGAACTTCCAAACGGTGATTACGCCAGAACCATTGTGCGTCAGTCCATGATTGATTGTTTTGATTTTTATTTTTATACAGAATTGGCAAAAAGTAAAGATGAAACGTTAGCGGGTATTGCACAAAAATCCATTAAAGAAGTAACGTATCATTTACGCCATACTTCTTCATGGGTAGAACGTTTTGGGGATGGCACTGAAGAAAGTCATAACAAAGCGCAAGCAGCTGTAAATGAATTATGGCAATACACAGGTGAATTATTTGAAATGAATGAGGTTGATGAAATCCTGATTAAAGAAGGAATTGCCGTTGATTTAAATGCAATAAAAACTAAATGGGAAAATCACATGGCGGGTTTATTAGAAAAATCTACACTCACTAAGCCCGAAAACGGATATATGCAAACAGGCAGCAGGAAAGCGATACACACCGAGCACCTTGCCTTTATTTTAGCTGAAATGCAAGCATTGCCAAGGATGTACCCGGATGCTAAATGGTAATCAAACTATTATAAAATAATATAAATCAAAAACTGCAAATGAAACATCTATATTTAATTCTCTTTTTAGTTTTATCATTTGCAATTTTTTCGCAAGCGGCCCCATCTCCAAAAATAAAAATAACTAAATCACATTTTCTTAAAGCAAAAACTTTGCGGGATCTTCTTCCTTCTTTGCCAAAAAACTGTCCTATTACTGAATATCAATTTGCAATTGATACCCCACAATTAAGAAAAACGCTCACGATAAAAAATAATAAAATTACCTCAGACGTTAAGTCTATCGTTAAGAACATGAAGACTGGCCAAAAAATTTTTATTGAAAGCATTAAATCTAATTGCAAAACTCCTTTTAAGAAAAAGCACATATTTGTTTTAACCTAATGAGTTTTAAAGAATCCTGGACAAAAATATTTCCTTATTTTGTTGACGTTTGGCAATACCTTGTGATTATTGTAATCATGATACTGGCAGCAATTTTTATATTGTAAAAACTTGAAAACTAAAGAACATATTCTATCTCTTCTTTCAGAAATTCCAGATCCGGAAATCCCTGTGATTTCTATTATTGAATTGGGTGTGATTAGAGAAATTGATATCATTGATGATAAATCTATTGCTTTAAAAATTACTCCTACCTATTCGGGTTGCCCTGCTATGAAGCAAATAGAAGATGACGTAAAGAAAAAATTATCTGAAAATGGCTTTACAACTATTACAATAAACACTATTTTTTCTCCACCGTGGACAACCGACTGGATAACGGAAGAAGCCAAAGAAAAACTCAGAAAATACGGTATTGCGCCCCCTGAACATTCAACCGAAGACAAAAACTGGCTGACAGGAAAACATAGTGTTGTAAAATGCCCGCGTTGCAAATCTGAAAGGACGAAACTAATTTCCCAATTTGGAAGCACTGCTTGTAAAGCCTTATATCAGTGTCAGGATTGTTTGGAACCTTTCGATTATTTCAAGTGTATTTAATCTACTTATAAGATTCCGTTTCGACGAAATTCCTTAATTAACTTACTAAATTAATATTACCTTAGCTTAAAGTAATTTTAATATGCTCAGCAATATTTTTATTAATCGTATCATCAATAACTTTTTAGAGCACATTTTTGTTTTAAATAGCCGGGAAGAAATTCTGTTTCAGACAGAGGATAATCAAAGTCTCTTAGGCTATACGAACGCCGAAATAAAAGATGGCAGTTTTTCAGGTTTATTTATTGATCCTAATTTTTCATTTGAAGACACCATTGAAAAAGTTGAGAAATATGGTGAATTTATTAATACAGAAAATTTCAAACACAAAACAAAGAAATACATTAACATTGCTTTCAGAGTAATTTGTCATGAAGACGAAATAACAAAAGAACATTTTTATATATTCTATTTAAGGGATAACACTCAACAGAATATCGTTAGAAAAGATATAATTAAAAAAAGCCTGACCATTGAAAACCTTTCAAAATCAAGGATGATCAGAGATGGGCATATTGATGAGGCCATTTACGAAATACTTGAATCCTCATCACGTGCGGTTCAGGTTACGCGTGTGAATGCCTGGGTTTTTGATGAAGCTAAAACGGAAATTCAATGCATTGGAAATTATGATGCCAGAGAAAATAAATTAGTACACCAGGAGTCATTGCCTAGAATTGCCATGCCAAAGTATTTTAAATTGTTTGAAACAGAAAAGATCATTATTACTACAGATACCAGTAAAGAAAACAAAACAGATGAAATGGACGAAACCTATCTCAAACCAAAGGATATCCAATCCTTAATGGATATTCCGGTAAGAATAGAAGGGGATATGATTGGTGTAATTTGTTTTGAAAATGTTGGATCGCCCCGGGAATGGACTTTGATGGAGCAAAAATACGGTTTAGTTGCAGCCCAAATGCTATCATTGACCATTGAATCGCATAACAAGCAATTAGTTAAACATGACCTTGAATCATCGGTTAAAGAGAAAACAATTTTATTACAGGAGGTTAATCACAGGGTGAAAAACAATTTAGCAATTGTTGGGAGCCTAATGAATCTTCAAAGTGAAAAATCGCATGATGAATATCACAAGGAACTGTTTTTAGAGTGCAGAAACCGTTTAGACTCCATCTCAACAGTTCATGAACTAATATACAAATCAAAAAACTATATACAAATTGATTTTAAAGCTTATTTGGATCAAATCATTGATCATATTACGGGCTCTTATAAGTCGTATGACTATATCAAAATTGTAAAGGATATTGCAGAAGTTCATGTTAATATTTCGGCCTCTATCCCATTAGCTTTAATAGTAAATGAACTGATTACCAATTCTTATAAACATGCTTTTAAAAATAAAAAAGAAGGTGAGATAAGAATTACTTTAACAGAAAAAGATCAGCTTGTACTTTTGACCATAAGTGATAATGGCCATGGCTTCGATAAAAATACGATTCCTCAAACAACCCTTGGCATGGATATTTTAAATGGCCTTATCACACAAATAGACGGAACCTGTGATTTGATAAGCAACGAAAAAGGAACAACATATAAAATTTCATTTTCCAAAAAATAAATCCCAAATTTAGCTTTTGCTCTTAACCACATAGACACATAGTTAAAGAACAAACTTTTTGTGCCAGATAAAAAAAATGTTATTTTTATCTGCATTATTTATGCGTCTGAAGAGTTGCTTCAGCATTATGTAAAACTGACTTGAGTTAAAATAAAGCAATTTAAAAACTATGTACTATGTGGTTAAAAAATCACAGCTAATAAAAAATAATATGAGCTATATACTTTCTGAACTAAAAGATAAAGTAATGATCCTTACTTTAAATCGTGCCGATAAATTCAATAGTTTTAACCGTGAAATGGCTTTGCAATTGCAGGAAGCGTTAGATAAAGCCGAAGCAGATGACGCAGTCAGGGCTATCGTTTTAACAGGAACCGGTAAGGCATTTTGTGCGGGACAAGATTTAGCTGAAGCAATTGATCCAAATGGGCCGGGTATATCAAGAATTGTGGAGGAACATTATAATCCTATTATTTTAAGATTACGTAAAATAGAGAAGCCAATAATTGCAGCAGTCAATGGCGTTGCAGCGGGTGCTGGCGCAAACATTGCATTGGCCTGTGATATTGTAACTGCCACCCAATCCGCTTCCTTCATTCAAGCTTTTAGCAAAATAGGATTAATTCCGGATAGTGGTGGAACCTTTTTTCTTCCACGACTCGTTGGTTTTCAAAGAGCATCTGCATTAATGATGACGGGAGATAAAGTATCAGCAACTGATGCCCAACAAATGGGAATGATCTATAAAGTATTTGCTGACGACAGTTTTATGGAGGATGTTTTGAATCTTGCAACTACCATGTCTAATATGCCTACTAAAGGTTTAGGATTAACTAAACGTTTACTGAATGAAAGTGTATTTAACAGCCACGATAATCAGTTAGTCAGAGAAGGTGCCCTACAGGTGGAAGCTGCTGCTACATATGATTATGCTGAGGGCGTTAATGCTTTCCTGGAAAAACGCAAGCCCGACTTTAAAGGAATTTAATTAACACAAGATATTTCTGTCACATTGTGCGAAATTGAGATGTACTAAATAGTTCTCGACTACTCAAGATAACTTCTGAGCGAACTCAATAATAAAGTTTTATTAAACCCCTTATTGTTTACAATTTTTCTGTATCGCGACCTTAAAAAGTCGTTATAACCTTAATTTTACTGTTATGATGCATTACAAATTTTTATTTATAGCCCTTCTTTTTTTAAGCTTTTCAGCTTTTGCCCAACCTAAAAAAGAATATTACGATAGTGAACAAACCAAACTAAAATCTGAAAGCAATATCGTTAAAGGTATGCCACATGGCAGACATATTGAATATTACAAAAACGGAAATATATCACGTAAAGGTTCGTTTTATAACGGTAAGGAAGATAGTACCTGGTATATTTATTATGAGAATAAGGTTTTGAAAGCTTCTGAAATGTACAACAGAGGAAAAAAGAACGGCCATAACCGTTATTATTTTAAATCAGGCGTCCTTTCACAAGAAACTGTATTTAACCAAAATTTAGCAGATAGCATCTGGACATCTTATTACGAGAATAAAACAGTAAGAAGCCGTGAATCATTTTCGAAAGGAAAAAAACAGGGCGAATGGTTATATTATTTTGATAACGGTCAATTAGAAAGTTCCGGAAAATTTGAAAATGACTTAAAAGACGGAGAAGTAAAAACATTTTATAAAAACGGGAAGCCAGCTTCTATAGAAAATTATTGTAAAAATAAACCTTGCGGAAAAAGCAGCGAATATTATGAAAACGGACAGCAAAAATTTGAAAAAGAATATGTAGACTCAACTACTTTTATGATCCTCCAAATGTGGAATGAAAAAGGAAAGCCAATTATCTCAAATGGTACCGGTACTTTAACTGCTCAATACAATACCGGCATTATCAAAGCTCAGGGCGCTTATAAAGGCGGCTACATGAATGGATTATGGCGCTATTTTCATCCTAACGGCGAATTGGATTACGAAGCCAATTATGAAAAAGGTATTTTAAATGGTTACTACTCGTCCTATTATCAAAACCATAAAATAAAAAGTGAAGGTCCATTTGTGAATGGAAAGAAAAACGGAGCCTGGAAATTTTTTACTGAAAAGGGCGAGAAAGAGATGGAAGGAACCTTAAAGGATGGTTTAAGAAACGAGAAGTGGATCTATTATTATGCAAACGGAAATAAAGAATCGGAAGGTAATTTCATAGACGATAAACAAAACGGTGTTTGGGAATATTTTTATCCCACAAAAGAAAAATGGAAAACAGGAAGTTTTGATAATGATTTAAAAACAGGAATCTGGACAACATGGTTTGAAAACGGTAAAAAATTACAGGAAGGTCCGTATGTAGCCGGAAAAGAAGATGGGCAATGGCAAAGCTGGTACCTGAACGGGCAATTAAAAGATCAGGGAACTTATAAGAATGGGCAGATTGCTGGTTTGTGGGAAGGCTGGTATATGAATGGTAAACCAAATTATAAAGGAACCTATAATGAAAAAGGCAAAAAGCAGGGACTATGGGAATATTGGTTTGAAACAGGGAAATACCGTGAAAAAGGTTCTTATGTGAGTGGTATCAAGCACGGACACTGGACCAGCTATTTTGAAAAAGGTAATATTATTGATAGCGATGGAAATTATAGTAAGGGAAAACAGCACGGAACCTGGACTTATTATTATGAAACGGGGGCAATAATGAAAAGCCAAAACTTTAAAGACGGACATTTGTCAGGTAAATCAATCAGTTATTACACAAACAATAGCATACAATCAGTTAATAATTACAAGATCATTAGTGAAAGACGAAAGGGCAAAAAACAAAGTGTTGCAAACGGTGATTGGATTTTTTACGATAAAACCGGAAAAGAAATCAGTAGAATTAAATATAAGAACGGTGTGAAAAAGTAACACTATAATTACTATGTTTTTTTTTAATTAAAAAGTATATTTACTAAATAATAATCTCTTCTATGCTTTTAAAAATAAAAACACTTGTATTCCTCGCATCTATAACACTTTTGTTAAACTCATGCGGTGGAAATAAACAAGAAGAAGTTGATGCTTCTGATGAGGATTACACCTCAGTTGGAATAGACTCTCAAAAAATATCTGCACAAAATGTATTTAATACGATTACTTCACGGGCAACTATTTTAGAATTAACTAAAGGCGCTAATACATCATACAATGTTGAATACCTGAACAACCCTGACGATGTGAGTAAATATTCTTTAGAAAGCAGCAGGGCATTGAACCTTGGTGTTTATGGTGCCGATTTGAACGTAGCAAGTATCTATGAGCAGACACAGGAATCCATGTTATTTTTTAAATGTGTAAGTATCATTGCAAAAAGTATTGGAGTAAGTAATTCGTTTGATGAAAATATGGGGGACCGGATGACTGCTAATCAATCAAACCGGGATTCTACATTAAATATCATTACGCAGGCATTTAAAGGTGCAGATAACACGTTAAGAAAAAATGGTCGTCCGGGAACATCTTCTTTATTAGTGGCAGGCGCCTGGATAGAAGGGTTATATGTTGCTTGTCAAACAGCCAAGGAAACTAAAAACGAGCCAATCATTAAAGAAATTTTCAATCAAAAAGAATCGTTGAACAACCTGATTGAATTATTGGCATCCTCTAAGTTGAACAGCGAAGCAGAATACGTTCTTACAGATTTACAGGATATTAAAAAAATAATGGACGGAAAAACTGATGAAGTTTTTACCATTGATGCCTTAAAAGAATTAGATAAAAAAATAACAACTCTCCGCACTCAAATCATTTCTAATAAATAACATGGCATTTATTTTACCCGTTAATGGCATAGAACCGGTTATAGGAAAAAACAGCTTTATTGCTCCAAATGCAACTATCGTTGGTGATGTTATTTGTGGAGATGATTGTAGTTTTTGGTTTAATGCCGTAGTTAGAGGCGATGTTAATTCGATCAGGCTGGGCAATAAAGTTAATATTCAGGATGGGGCCGTTATTCATTGTACGTATCAAAAAACAAAGACTGTATTAGGAAACAATGTATCAGTGGGTCATAACGCAATTGTACACGGAAGTTTGGTGCATGATAATGTTTTGATTGGTATGGGCGCTATTATTATGGATAACTGTGAGATAGGCTCCAATTCCATCATTGCAGCAGGAGCTGTATTAACAGAAGGCACCAAAGTACCAAGCGGCTGTATTTATGCGGGGGTTCCCGCAAAAAAAGTTAAAGATATTTCCGAAGAATTAATACATGGCGAAATAAACCGAATCGCTAATAATTACCTGATGTACAGTTCCTGGTTTAAATAGTTACTGTTTTAATTCACAGGTAGTTTC